>DBFXIC010000378.1:0-5124 GCA_048455095.1 Anaeromassilibacillus sp. | reverse complement strand
TTCCAGGATGCCCTTGTTCACATTCGTGAAGGCAAAGCGCAGGCTGGTGTTCTCGTTCGGCATGGTCAGAGTATAGGTGCAGCCATCGGCCTCAAACGGGATATCCTCGCCGTTGAGCTTTGCACTGGAGAATGCGCCGTTCACAGGGGTAAAGGTAAAGGTCAGCTTTTCGCCTGCCAACACCTTTGCGCCGTAGATCGCATTGGTGGAGATGATCTCATCCGCATTTC
This sequence comes from Anaeromassilibacillus sp., assembly GCA_048455095.1. Classification (GTDB taxonomy): domain Bacteria; phylum Bacillota; class Clostridia; order Oscillospirales; family Acutalibacteraceae; genus Anaeromassilibacillus. Next base: position 4,894 of record DBFXIC010000378.1, on the reverse strand, counting down.
CGCTGATTTCCATGGAGGCGTTCCCGCTCCACTGGGCCGTCAGAAGATGGGCTTCTCTTTCCAGGGGTTTCAGCGCGAACCAGTTCAGGTTGGTTCCGCCATTCCGATAGCGGAGCTCCAACGTATGCGCGCCTTCTTCCAGGAAAACGGGTTCCTCCATGACAAAGGTATCCCAGCTTTGCCATCCGCCCGTGACCACCTGATTGCGGAAAACGGTGACTGGCTGGTCGTCAACCAGGATCTCCACCTGTGGACTGACGGCCTTCTGTGCCGCCATCCGGAAGGAGAATTGGTATGGAGCCGACTGCTGGACATGGATGTTATAAAGCAGCCATTCTCCCGCGTTGATGGAGCCCACGTTCTGGCCGCCCTCGCCGCAGGTTTCTACATTTGCAACCGAGCTCTTCTGCGCATAAGTCTCCGCCTCGATTTGGGTTTCCGCTTCCGCGTCAATCTCTTGCCAGATGGAATCGTCGGCATCCTGCAGGGTGGCGGCGGCCAAAATGATACTGCCGCCGTTTGCGCCCGTCATATAGGATGCGCCTGTGGTAAACCGAACCGTAATTTTATCGTCCGGGTTTGCCGCCTTAAAGTTGATGTCAAACGCTTTAAAGCTCTGAATGGTCAACGAATTTGAGTTGACGTCCACATTGTCGCGGAACATCACCTTCCCATTGATGAGCAGCTCCACAATGCCCTTGGCCTTGTAGCAGCCCGCGTACACCTTGATCTTTTGCATGTTCTCACTGTACGGCAAATCGAAGGTAAAGCCGTTGCCAAGGAATTTGGAGACAATGGCGCGCACATTCTGGGGTTTGGGCCCCTCTGCGACGTCCGCTTCGTCATAGGCATACTGGAAGGGGGCGTCGCCTGTGACCTCTGTGTACCCGGCGTCCAGATGGACAAAATTTGTGATGAGCGGTTTGTCCACGTTTTTCCGGGCATAGATGGAATCCTTTTTGTCACAGAATTGCACCCAGTCTTTGGTCCCTTCCGCCGTCAGATTCAGTGCCGAACGGATCGGGTAAGAGGAACCGGACACATAGGCATCATGATCTGGATCCGACGCGGTGACCGTAACCGCCAGATCTTTTTCTGCTGTGGAGCCATTGTATGCCGCCCGAACAGTGAGCTGAACAGCCTTATCCGCCATGGGATAGATCGGCCGCTTGACAGAACCGTCCGCCATGACGCCCATGCGGTCCTCCGCGCTGGAAGAGACAAACGTCAGCTTGCTCCCATAGATAGAGCCGGTCACGGCAAAGTTAAGGCTTCCGCTGATGTGGGCGAAATCCGGGTTCCCGTTGAGGATTTCCGGCAGGGCCGCTTGCAAATCGGCGCGTGCACGATCCTCGTCCGTCGTGCCTTCCGGCTCCGGGACAGCGCTGAAAACCCGGCTCTTATTGCTCTCTTCCCCGTCCAGGACGGTGCTCATCGCCACATAATAGCGCTGGAAATTAGCAAGACCCTCAATGGTATAGGGGAGTGTGTCCGTTGTGTACCGTTGGGTTAGGTCGGCTTCGCTGTTCCCAAGATACAGGACATATTGGTCGTAATCCATGTTCGGCGCATTGACTGTCAGCGTCCCATCGCCGGAAGTCACATTGACCACTGCGGGGGGATTTGGAATGATTCGTCCGCCGTCCTCCAGCACGATCCCCTTGAGGGAGATGCGGGCCGCGGTGCTGTCCGTATTGACGCGGTATTCCACATAAAGATTGCGCCCATCGCCCGCCGCGCGGTAGGGGATCTCCAACAGATAGGTCTTTTCTGTATCGCCTGCGGAAATTTTCTGACTGACGGAGGGTTGGGAGCCGTCGGAGAGCCATGCGGTGAGGGTGGCAGAAGCGTTTTTCACGCCCACCAGCACCTTCATGGTGCGCAGACGGTTGTCCGCCGGGGCCATCATCATGAAGCCCTCTTCCCCGTCGGCATTGCTCTTTTTGACGAGCGCCTGTGCGCCGTCAAAGCCGAAGGCCTGCATCAGTGTGTCATCCTGTGTATCCAGATTTGCGCTATAACCGATGGAGTTTACATTATAAAGGAGTCCGCTCTTGCTGGTGCGGTTTTGGATGCCGTCAGCGACCGTCGGATCCTCCTCTGCGGAGAACACAACATAATCCGCCGCGTTCTGGTCCAACGCTTCCTTTGTGAGCGACGCCTCATTACCGGAGACGGGCTGTGCGTCGGCCATCACCATATAGGCGGTTTCCGAAGCGTCGCCGGTTCCCGGGATATGGAAGGTGCTTTCGCCTGCGGGCACGTCCAGCACCTGCACGTCCCCGCCATTTTTGACATTGAGCGTCAGGGGACGGTCCGCCTTAATGGTGATCTCCACTGCGTCGGAAGCATTTTTGCGCGCTGCAGCCTGCAAGGAAACGCGATTGACCTGCAGATCGTTGTCCCGCATCCAGATATTGTCGATTCCATGTTCCTCAGAAAGATGAATATCCCAGTTGATGGTGTCGTGCGGGCCGTCCAGGGTCACGCCCAGGATGTCCTCAATCACAATGCCGATCGCCAGCGTGCCCGTCCAACCCACGAAGTTCGGCCGGCTGTTGCCGCCGTCCTGTTTGGTGGTTGCGGGGCGGGTGTAGTCCGGCGAATAGCATTCCCAGAAGGTATGCTGGCCATTGTATCCCTTTTCGTACACACGGCACAGATTGTTGACATGGCGTACGGCCTCTTCAAACGCCAAATGGCTGTATCCGTATTCACTCAGCCCCTTGATATACTGGTAGGAGGACGGCGCCCAAACGCTGCCGTTCCAGTATTTCCCCTTGGGCCGGAACGCGGGGTCGTCATAGCTCGCCGTGGACAGGCCGTTCGGGCGGAACATTTTCTCCGAGTTGAGGCCGTAGTCCCTAACCAGGGATTCGGCGCGCTCCGGCGTCGCCACATGGCCCGCCAGTGCCCAGAGGCCGGTGGGGGTAGCCACGTTGGTCTGCGTTTCCCCGTCGGGGGCGAGGTTGAAATAGAAGCCCAACTCGTCCGACCAGAGCTTTTCGTTGATCAGCCCGGACACCCGCTCGAATTCAGAGCGGAAATATTCCGCTTGCTCTGTCTCGCCAATCTCAGCAGCAATCAGCGCCAGGTAGTAGGCAAACTGCGCTTCCTGGATGCTCAGGTCATTATACGTCTGCTCTCCTTTGCCCGCGGTGGGAGTAACCCAGGGCCAGTCCTGATTCGGCGTATCGTCAAATCCGTTGGCGTCGCCGCTCGTTTTGCCGTACAGGCCGCTTTGCATCTTTTTCTCGCGGTCGATAAACGCATAGTGATCCGCCAGGCGCTCAAAGACCGTCTTGGGCTGCTGGCCCGGCGCCTGGATGATGGTGGTAAAGCGGGACTTATCCCCATGCACCTTGTATTGCTCCCATTCGGCCCATGCCCAAAGCGGAGGATTCAGGCCTGTGACGTCCGCATAGTCGTAATAGGTGGTGCCGCTATTCTCATAGCGCTTGCGGAAGATATATCCCTCGCCGTTGTAGAGCACATCGGAACTGCTGTAGCAGTTGTCGACCAGAGGTGTGCCGTTGCGCACCAGGCCCACAAGACCGCCGATATAATTGCGGCCCTGTACCGAACAATCCACCGCATAGCAGTTGCCCACGACGCTGTCGCTTTCCAGCATGCCGACTATGCCGCCGGCCACATTGTTGTTCTTTTTTGCCAAACCGTTGGCGAGGAAATCGACGCATTTCAGCTTAGAATCCCGCACAAAGCAATTCAAGATGGACGCGCCGACCTTTGCTTGGCCGGCAATCACGCCGCTGTTCTGTTCGCAGTAAATTTCTGCGTCCACAACACCGACGTTTTTGACCGTGCCGCCCTCGACAAAACCGAACAGGCCCTGCGTCATCTGGTCGGTATCGATGCGGATACCGGAGACGGTGTGGAATCCGCCGTCAAAGGTTCCACAGAACTTGTGCTCCTCGCTGCCGACCGGCGTGTGGTTCTTTTCTCCGGTCAGGACCAGGTCCCTGGTCAAACGATAATATTTGCCCTCGGTGTCCTCTTCGCCGCTGTTGACCCGGCGGGCAAGTTCTTCCAGATCCGCTTCGCTGGTGATGCGATAGGGGTCCTCTTCTGTGCCTTGCCCTGAGAAGGACTGTGCGTCCGGCTCTTCCGCCGGTTCCGCCGCAAAGACCGGATACCCGCCGTTTTTATTCTCCGTATCCTGCTGCCACGCCGCATACGCGGTACGCGCCTCCCGGTTTGCATTGAGCTGGTCGATAAAGGCCGCTGTTTTCATCTCTTCATCGGAAAGGCCCTTTGTAGCGTTCTCGGGCTTTTTGCCGACGCCGTTGTTGTGATGCTCCCGTGTAGCATCATAGTAGCTGTTCTCGATGGAGCCGCCCCAGAAGGCGCCCACCACCTCCGCTACTTCAAACATCTCACTTTCGTACTGGCTGAAATAGAAATTGTCCAGGGAATTCAGCGTGGGGAACTGGTTGTAGCCGTACTTGTCGAACATCATCATGAACATGGTGTCCCACGCGTAAATCTCTTCGTTGAAAGCCTCGTCCACGAAATAGACGTCGTTCGGGTTGATCGATGTGGACGCTTTTTTGATATTGTTCTTGTGGGTATGCCATGCCGCGTCATAAAGTTCCTGCCACTCCGGATGCTCTGAAAAATGCACCATTGGCAGATCGCCCATGTCGATCTCATAGCCGCCCGCTACGATCTCCGGTTCCTTTGCAGCACTCAATGCCGTTGCCGATGGAGCCATGCCCAGCAACATGGTTGCTGAAAGGCACAGGGCCAAAAACCGATTTCTCCTTTTCATTTTCTCCTCACTTTCTGCTTCTGACGGTTCTCTTCCTTAAAAATGGATGATCGAAAAATCTATCCTCCTTTCCTAAGCCCTTTTATAAAAACGGAGACTCTTACC
>DBFXIC010000377.1:0-15777 GCA_048455095.1 Anaeromassilibacillus sp. | reverse complement strand
AGTCGCGTCTTCCGTATCGATGGCCTCGACGGCCTCATAGGTCTCTTCAATAAAACAATTTCGGATGCTTTGATGCGTCTGTTCACGATCCCAAGGACACCCATCCGGCGCACGCAGCAGCTTCATAATCTGGAGCAAATCTTCCATGCTATACTTTTCTTTTCTCTGAAATTCCAACTGTTTGCACCTCTGTTTCCGGAATCAGGTTTCCTCGCCGAACAAAATTTCCCAAACCCGCCAAAAACGGGCAGTTCCTATATTACCTTATCCAACCATGATTTTCAAGTATTTTAGCAATTTTTTGTCCCTTTGGCAGCATCAATATGTCGCTCTTTTGCAGGGCTTTCAGCCAAAGCATGCAAATGCCGTACACAACGACCGCCACGAACAAAGCCGCCACGGTAGCAAGGCGCTCTCCAATCAACACAGCTGTAAATTTTTGAACCAGATAGGCGGACAGAACGCAGACGCTTCCGGAGAGAAACGGTTTTAAAAAGAGCCCCACGAGATTGAGCTGCACCTTTGTAATCTTGCACAGCAGGATCAAGCCGCAGACGGTCAGGAATAAATAACAGGCCAGAGTCCCAATCCCTGCGCCCATCACATTGATTTCCGGGATGCCAACTAGCCAGTAGTTGGATGCGACCTTGATGACCAGCCCCACTGAGAGCAGTTTAATCGGCAGGTCCACACGCCCCACCGCTTGCAACATGCTGTTGATAGGCGTATTGGTCGCCGCAAAAATGGCCCCCAGGCCCAGCAGGATGAGGATATGGCCGGTGATCTCATTGTACCCCAAAAGCTGGGTGATCGGCCCGGAAAGCACAGAAAGCCCCAGACCTGCCGGTATGGTGATCATCGCCACAACGCGCAGGACCGTCTCAATGCTGTTCTTGATTTTTTTCGGATCCCCCGTCGTCCAAGCGGTGGTGACATTCGGAAGCGCGGAAACGCCGAACGCCTGAGTGATGGCGGGCACCAGCATAAACAACGTCGTGGCGTTGCCAAAGCACCCAAAGAGGAAAGTCGGCACGCGGTCTGTCTGGATGACAACGTCGCTCAATAGGCCATTGTAAACCTGTAAAAGCACCTCCGGATTGACGGACATGATGTCCCGCAGACGGCGCTGCACAAAGGTGGTGTCCACCAGGCTGGAGAGGTTGACCGCCAAAGCGCCCAGCGCCACAGGGATTGCCGTCCGCACAAGCCGACTGATAGTCTGTTTGGTGGGATAGGGGCGCGGCGAACCGACCAGCATCTCCTGCGTGATGCCGTCCCCGTTGCGCTTATGGTAAATCCACAGGAAAATCACGCCAAAAAACGATCCGACGGTGACGCCAAAGATTGCCCCTGCCGCAGCGTACGGCAGCGTAGCTGCCTTGGCATATTCCACGGACTGTACCGGGATTCCATACACCGTCCCGGAAGCAGCGAATTCTGTAAGCCCGTTTTGGATGACAAGATATGCGCCGGTCAAGCCCAGCGCCAGCTTAAAGAGCGCCTCCACCACTTCAGAAATCGCTGTAGGATACATATTGCGCAGGCCCTCATAATAGCCACGGTAGATGGCCATCATGCTGCTAAACAGGATGGCGGGGGCCAGCACATAAATTGCAGGTAGAGCGTTCATATCGCCGCTGTCCGTCGCATAGGAGACATACGGCCTTGCGCCAAAAAACATCAGACAGAACGCCAATGCGCCCAGCGTCAAGAAGATCGGGATGGACACCTTATGAATCTGCCGGATATCCCGAAATCTGCCGCGCGCATAATTTTCCGAAACCAGCCGGGCAATAGCGATGGGAAAACCCGCCGTCGCCAGGCTGAAAATGGGATTATAGAGATTGTACGCTGTAGAAAAATACCCCATGCCGACCGGTGTAATGATCAGATTGAGTGGGATTTTAAACAGCGCGCCGATCACCTTGACGATCGCAATGGCGACCAGCAAGATCAAAGCGCCGTGGAGAAAGCTCTGTTTATTCGCGTGTCCCGTCCGTTTTTCCATTGCACTCCTACCGTCCCATCTATTATTTTGCAATACATTCCGGAAATTTCTTTATAACTCATGTATACGGCTTCCGAACGCGGATTAGACCCATGCCCGTCCTCTTTGGGAACAAGTATAAAAATGCAAAAAGAGGGGCACATAGCCCCTCTTTCTCATAAATTCCTCTCTATTTAGGATGGATGCCAAAATACATAAGACCGGCACCCACTCCACCCTGACATTGCGTACCCAAAATGGCACGGCTATCACAATAAACGCTCGCGAAACCTGCTTGGATACATTTTAAAATGCATAAATTGGTTTCTGGCCGCTACAAACGCCTAAAGCCCTGAAAGACTTACGTTATCCTTTTCCTCGCAATTGTCTCCCTGTGCATTTCAAAATTTCAAACAAATTTTATACATCGAGCTTGCTGCCGCATTTATTGCAATAAGCAGCTTCAGCGGGATTTTCTGCGCCGCACTCTTTACAAACCACCTTACACCGCAGGGAAGAAATCTGGTCGTTGACCGCATCGAGCTGCTCATACAGCTCGTCAATTGCCGCAACGCATTCATTGACCAGATCAGTCGAATCATTATCCGTTTTTTTGGCGTCATATATCACCCTGCCCAGGGCTTCAAAGCGCTTGGAGATCTCATTGTTCAGATCCGCCGCGTTCAGCCTGAGTTTGGAGATATCCACCATCTGGCCAGCTTTTTTGCCGACGGCATTGACTGCTTCCTTCGCATTCACGACGACATCTTCAAAAAGTCCCATCATTGCACGCTCCCTTTTTGTTTTATTTGTTCAATTATAACACCAACAGAATCTGGAAATCAAGGGGCTGAGGTAGGAATCCCCGCTTGGGTAAAAACTATTTTATTCTCCGTAGATTCCGCCGCCGATAAACTCCCGCAGAAGGGAAGTTTCAGGAACCAATGCTTTTGAGATTGGCATAAAGCGTCCCAGCCGCTGTGCAAGTTCCTGCGCCAGTGCGCCGTATGGTTCCGAAGGATCCACCTTCTCTAAAAGTGGGATCGCCTCTGCACGCATAACGCACGGCTCGTAGCAATGCAGCGAATTGATGGTCACATCCGCTTCCCCGCGATACGGCTTAATATATTTGTATTCACCGTCCATCACCGTTCCCCACATATTCAGGGTTCGTTCCGGTGGATTATTCCGGAAAAGGGAATCGCGCACCAACCTGCGGATGAGGCGCACCTGGTTTGGAGAAAGCAACAGCGTCCCTCGTTCATCCAGCCCCTGTTTGACGCTGATATAAATCTTTAAAACGCCCTCTTCAGGAAGATGCTGGCTGATGGCAGGATTCAGCGCATGGATTCCCTCCACCACCGCAATATCACGCTGTCCTAAGCGAACACTGCGCGTATACGAAAATGGGATATGATTCTCGAAGTCAAAGACCGGCATTTCGCAGGCGTTCTTCTCCATCAAATCCAGCAGGCAGCGTTCCAAGAGTGGGACGTTTAACGCCTCTACGGATTCATAGTCGTGTTGACCGTTTTTCAGAAGCGGCGCATCCGATTCCCCCTTATAAAAATGGTCCAACGAGATCACCTGGGAGCCAATCCCGCATTCGCGCAACGCATCCAACAGAATATGCGCCGTTGTAGTCTTGCCGCTGCTGGACGGCCCTGCCAACATGATGACCTTACAGAGGTCCTGGGAGGAAGCGATTCTTTCCGCAATATTGCGGATATCGCGGTGGAACGTAGCCTCTGTCCGGGCGATAAAGGACGGCGCGCTATGCTCCGCCTCATAGTTGATGCGCTCCAAATCGTTTTCATACTGGTTATACGTCCAGTCCTGACCGCCGGTATTCTTCATAAATGGTTCTCACCTGTTCTTTTCTTGTAAGCATTTCCCCATGGCGGCTGATGTATTCATACGGGTACTTAAAGTTGAAAATTCGTTTGAGCTGATCGGAATGGGGATCCCGCACCTTGGTGACCGCACCCGCGCCGCATGCCAGAATCGTATGCGTCTCATCCATAATATATACATTATAAACGCTTTCCTTGCCCGGCTTTGCCCAACCCGTGTTCTCCAAATTCCCAACCATCCTGCTCTGACGATAGAGATAATACGGCGCATAGCCGCTCTTTAGCAACAGCGCGTCCCCATAGTCCAGCATATCGCCTGCGAGGGCCGCGTCCCGGCTGAACGGCTCGCTGTCGTCCTGGAAGATGCGCGCGGAGCGCTTGAGGGAAAGCGTGTGGACGGTGACGCTCTCCGGGTCAAGCTGCAATACCTGACGCAGCGTATCCTGAAAGCTTTCCAGCGTATCCTCTGGAAGCCCGACGATCAAATCCATGTTGATATCGTCATACCCACATGCGCGCGCTAGGGCGAATGCTTCCAATGTCTGTGCCGCCGTGTGACGGCGGCCAATGGTCTCTAACACATGGTCGTTCAGCGTTTGTGGATTGATGCTGATGCGCGTAACCCCGCGCGGACGCATGGCCTCCAGCTTTTCCGCCGTGATGGTATCCGGCCGCCCCGCCTCTACTGTGAATTCCCGGCAGGTGCTCATATCAAACGACGCAGTGATGGTGTCGATCAATCTTACAAGCTGCTCTGCGGAAAGTGTGGTCGGTGTTCCGCCACCGATATAAACCGATTCCAGGCGCAGGTTCAGGTCCCTGGCCACCTCTGCCATCCGCTGAATTTCCACGCACAGCAAATCCAGATATTGCGGGACCAGCTTCGCCGCACGCTCCACCGTAGATGATACAAAAGAGCAATAGGAACAGCGCGTCGGGCAGAATGGGATGGAAACATACAGGCTAAACGATTCCGGACGGGACAACGCCAGAATCTTTTGCTCATTTTCCATCGTAATACGGCTGAGCTCCAACTTCTCCGAGCTGACCAGCCAGTCCTCCCGAAAGCAATGTAGTGCCTCTTGGAAGCCCATGCGTTCTGTGAGGCTTCGCAACAATTTGATGGGGCGTACACCTGTGAGGATTCCCCATTTCGGCGTATAGGCGCAGGCCTGCGTCAGCAGCCCAAAGAGCAGCACCCCCATGCGGCGTTCCAGTTCCTTTTCGTCCTTTGGAACAGAAAGCGCCGTGTATTCCTCCGCTTTCTGTTCCTCACCGCCGAAGAAGAGGCGCGTTTCCAGTCGCACACCGTCGTCGGATTGCTCCATTCCGGTGTACGCGCCCAAAACACCGTATTCCAAAGTATGCATTTCATCGGGTTGTGTCCCGCAAGATACGGTCTCAATCCGATGATAGGGAAAGAAAATGCGGCACAAGTTTTCCATCTCATAATGGAAGGGATGTCCCGCAACATAGAGCCGCATGACGGGCGCAATCTGATACAGCGTCTTTTCCGCCATCGCCTCAGCCCTCAACAAACGGGTTGTTCTTCCGTTCAAATCCGAGCGTCGTCTCCCATTCATGGCCGGGATAGACATGGTAGTCCCCCTCCAGCGCGCAGAGGCGTTTCAGGGAAGCGATCAACTGCGGATAGCTGCCAGTCGGGAAATCCGTTCGTCCGGCGCTCATCTTGAACAGCGTATCCCCGCTGAAGATCGCCCCCTCCACCACATAACAGCAACTGCCGATGGTGTGGCCAGGCGTGTGCAACACATGGATATTCAGGCTCCCCAGTGAGATCACATCCCCATCAGAAACCGCCACATCGGCTTTCAACGGCGGAAGCGGTCTGCCCGTCAGCTCGACGGACAAATTCAACGCGCTGTCGGTGAGAAAAAGCTCGTCCTCTGCGTCGATATACAGCTTTGCGCCCGTCATCCTTTGAATCTCTTCCACACCTGCGATGTGATCCCAATGGCCGTGTGTCAGCAGAATCGCCTGCACATCGGCCTCCTGTACGGCCTTTCGCAGTTCTGTGTTGACAAATCCCGGGTCGATTACCGCGGAAACGCCAGTGCGTTCGTCCGTAATCATATAGCAGTTGGTGGGCAGCGGCCCACCGGTAAATCTGGTCACTTTCATAAGAGATCTCCTATCGTCAAGATTACGCCCGGCGCACGGAGACAATCCCTGCAATATTTGTCAGGCGGCTGATGATGGTTTGCAGATGATCCCGGCCGTTGATCGTGATGGTCACTGAGATCACAGCGCTGCCGTCCTTTGTCTCCCGCGAATTGAGCGAATGGATAAACAGATGCATATTGAAGAGTTGCTGGGTCACGTCCGCCAAGAGGCCCGGGCGGTCTGCAGCCATAATTTCCAACGTGGACTTGAACTCTTCTTTTACGATGCCTTCCCAATGCGCTTGAATCCAGCGCTCTGGCTCCGGGGCCTCGCTGATAACTTTAGGCACATTGGAGCAATTGCGCTTGTGGATAGAAACGCCAAAACCGCGTGTGATGAAACCGATGATCTCATCCCCCGGCAACGGGTTGCAGCAGCGTGAGAATTTAATCAGGCAGCCCTCCATACCGTCCACAGTCACGCCGCCTACGGGCTTCTTGTTTGCCCTGGGCGGTTGTTTGGGGAGTTCCGGCTGCACAGGCGGTTTGTGCAGCTTAATATATTCCTCCTTAAGCTTTGGCATAACCTTCCAAAGCTGGATGCCGCCGTAGCCGATGGCGGCGTATACGTCTTCCTCCGTCGTACAATTTTGACGGCGGCCGATGGTTTCCAGGCAGTTTTTGAGCTCTTCATCGGTCAACTCAATGCCGTTGCGCTTAAACTCGCGTTCCAATTCCGTTCGGCCTTCCACGATATTTTCCTCGCGGCGCTCCTTTTTAAACCACTGACGGATCTTGTTGCGCGCTTCGCTGGTCTTGACAATTTTCAGCCAGTCGCGGCTCGGGCCGTGGCTGCCCTCTTTTGCGGTAAGAACCTCTATGATCTCGCCGTTTTTCACCTTGTAATCGATCGGCACAATACGCTTGTCAACCTTTGCTCCCACCATCCGGTTGCCCACAGCGCTGTGGATCGCATATGCAAAATCGATGACGGTGGAGCCGGAAGGAAGGCTGATTACGTCACCCTTGGGCGTGAAAACGAATACTTCTTCCGGGGCAAGGTCTGACTTGATGGTGCGCACCAGGTCCGTGGCATCCCCGCTGTCCTTCTGGTTTTCTAGCATCTGTCGGATCCACGCCAGCCGGTCGTCCAGCTTGTCCCCCCTGGTGACGCCCAACTTGTATTTCCAGTGCGCGGCGATGCCGTATTCCGCGGTATGGTGCATCTCCCAGGTGCGAATCTGCACTTCAAACGCCACGCCCTCCTTGCTGAGCACTGTGGTGTGCAACGACTGGTATCCATTGGGCTTCGGCGTGGAAATATAATCCTTGAAGCGATTCGGAATCGGACGGAACATATCGTGGATGATGCCGAGCACGTTATAGCAATCGTTGATGGTGTCTACGATCACGCGCACCGCATAGATGTCGTAAATTTCATCCATGCTCTTTCCCTGGATAAACATCTTGCGGTAAATGCCGTTGATACTCTTGACACGGCCCTCCAGATAGACGTTTGGAATCTCCGGGGAGATCCGATCGTAGATACGCTTTTTGGTCCCTTCAATAAACGCTTTTCGTTCCCCGCTGCGCATTGCCAGGCCGCTCTCAATTTCCTGATAGGCGATGGGGTCAAGATAGCGCAGGGAGATATCCTCCAGCTCTTCTTTGACCATGCGGATACCGAGTCGGTGCGCGATGGGCGCATAGACCTCCATATTTTCTAGCGCCTTGTCGCGCTGTTTCTGCGGCGCCATAAATTCGATGGTCCGCATATTGTGCAGGCGGTCCGCCAGTTTGATGATGATAACCCGGATGTCGTCCGCCATGGCGATCAGCATTTTACGCAGGTTCTCCGCCTGCTGCTCCTCGCGCGAGGAATAGGGAATTTGTCCGAGTTTGGTGACGCCGTTTGTCAGGTTGGCGATCTCCTCGCCAAACATCTTGCGCACCTGTTCCAAATCGACCGGCGTATCCTCCACCACATCGTGTAAAAGCCCCGCTGCCACAGATTCCGAATCCATACCCAATCCCACTAGAATGCATGCCACTGCAATCGGATGGGAGATATACGGCGCACCGGAGAGCCGCTTTTGATCTCCGTGCATCTGATACGCCAGCTGATACGCCTTGTCGATCAAGGCGAGGTCATAATCCCTCTCGCTTTCCTGGATCAGTTTTAATAAGTCATGATAAGTTTTGAGTTGCTCCGCCATATGGTTCCCCCTCCTTCTGTAATGCCTGCAAATCCGCTAGAATTTTCGAGTCAAACAGATCGACCTTTTGGCGCGCCTGCTCTACGGTCAGTTTGCAAATTCCGCCGAACCGCTTTTGCAGCGTCAAACCATGTTCCGTCAGGACATCGAGCATTGTCAAAAGCTTTCCCATATTGCCGCCGGGAGAAGCGCAGGTGCGATAAAACAGGACTTCCTCCGGGCCTTCATAACCATTTTGCGCGCGTAAGTACCGGTATACCGCCGCAAATTCATCCCGATTGGGCATCAGGCTGTCCACTTCCCGCTTGGTCAGCAATTCTTTGCGCATTCCCTTTTCATAAATCTGTGCGCCTGTAAGGACAGCATCCCCATCTATACCGGACGGTTTGCAATCCTTCACAATAATGGAGAGCGTCTCCTTTTGATTAAAAGTTTTTGCTTCGAGTGTTACTGCTAAATCCAATATATCCCCCACCGCATAGGGGAACATCTCTAAAGTGACGCCAAACCGCATACAACGGACCGCATAATTTCCTTTTACCACCGTTAGTCGAAGATGTTTTCCCCCGCCAACTGGTGTAATGTCCTGTAGCCTCACACCAAAAAGGCCAAATAGCGGCGCGGGATTTCCCGTGCCGAACGGTTCCAGCAGCCGGATATTGCGCGGCACTTCCAGGGTGAGCTGCTCCGGTTCCAGCGCGCAGTCAATGGTAAGTGTCAGGACGGGCATCTGCGGCGCCTGCTTTGCAGCATACGCATTGATCTTTCTGCGAAAAGCATCGATCTCTTTTGCATGCAGGCTGAGCCCGGCAGCCATCGGATGGCCTCCAAATTTCTGCAATATATCCGCGCAGGAACAGACCGCGTCAAATAGGGAAAAACCTTCGACGCTTCGGCCTGACCCCTTTGCCTCCTGTCCGTTGACGGAAATCAAAATACTGGGCTTCCCAAAGCGTTCTGTAATGCGGGCGGCGACAATCCCTATCACCCCGGGGTGCCAACCCTCTCCCGCAATCACCAGTACGCGGTCATACAACTGATTTGGATTGTTTTCGAGCTCCTCTAATACTTTTTCAAAGATTTCATTTTCAATTTGTTTCCGATAATCATTGCAGTCACAAACGTCCGCGGCCAGGTTGGCCGCCTCCTCGGGATCCTCGCACAATAAAAGCCGCAGCGCGCGATCCGGCGAACCGATGCGCCCTGTCGCGTTGATGCGCGGTACCACGCCAAATGCGACGTTCGTCGCTGTAAGCGTGCGATTGTCAAGGCTTGCATTCTCCAAAAGGCAGCGCAGTCCTAAGCGGTCTGAACGGGAAAGATGGGGCAAACCCGCACGGACCAAGACCCGATTCTCTCCCACCAGCGGGACAACATCTCCGATGGTGCCAATCGCCACTAAATCCGCATAATTTTCCAACAGGCCGGTAAGATCGCACTCCAGCCCCTCCAGCGCCATGATCAGCTTAAACGCCACGCCCACCCCGGCGAATTCCTTGAACGGACTCGGACAATCCAGACGGTGCGGGTCTACAACTGCACAGGCGGCTGGAAGCACATCCCGCGGCCGGTGATGGTCGGTGACCACCACATCGATCCCCAGCGTTGTCGCATATGCCACTTCCTCCACGGAGGAAATACCGTTGTCCACCGTAACAATCAACTGTGTTCCCTGTCCATGTAGTGCATCGATCGCGGCAAAATTCAGGCCATATCCTTCTCTTTCGCGCTCTGGGATATAGTATGTCACCTCTGCTCCACAGGATTCCAAGTAGGAATAGAGCATTGCTGTGGAAGTAACGCCATCCGCATCGTAGTCCCCATAGACGGTAATCTTTTCAAAATCATTGATGGCCTTCCAAATTCGCTCTACCGCGCGGTCCATATCCACCATGATCATAGGGTCGGACAAAGAAATCCCAGAACCAAATGCCGCGTCAATTTTCCCCTGCTCCGTCAAACCGCGCGTTTGCATCAAGACCCCCATCACAGGGGGCACTTGATACTGCCGCGCCAGCGCTTCCGCTGCCGATTGATCGCACGGCAATACTTTCCATTTTTTCATCTTCCCCATCCACCCCTAATCTGCTGCACCTGTAAAAATCACAGCTTATAGAAACATCGAATCTATTTTTATCGCGCCCAAGCCGGAGGTTGCATTCCGCCAGAAACACAGCACATCAAAAAATGGACAGCAACGAATTTTGTACTGTTTATTCATGCCTGAACGCTGGAATAATCTTATTTTTTATTGAGCTTTTATTGTACCATTTTGGCAATTCTTATTCAATACCCCTTGCTTCAACCTCATCGACTTTTGAACGCTGCCCGGGAAGGCGACGGCTATTTCATATTACATAATAAAAAAACCGGCGCCCTTGAACGGCTAAACTAAGCCACAAGAGGCGCCGGTTTTGCAGGTGTTTTACAACACCCCTATGCCTTTTATTTATTCGGTCTTTTCACTTACTCCGATATTGACCATATAACTTCCATACACCCACGAATTTGAAGCGCCCGTCACATAGATTGTCACCGGCACCTCCGTCTGGCCGGTGAAGTTTTCTTTCCCGGTCATGTCGATCTGCGCCACAAGATTGTTTTCTGTAATGGCCTCGATTTCCCCCGGCGGGCCAACAATGGTCACGCTCAAATTCTTCGTATACACCTCTGCCTGATAACCAGCGGACAAGTTTTTAAATTTAATCGTTTCCATGTTAAGCGCTGCGGTCCGCGTCGTGAAGGTGTTCAGATCAATCTTAACCTTCGCCGTATAGATATTGCTAACATTTTTAAAGCCGGTTGGGAGGCTGACGTCCACATCGAACTCATCGCTTGTGGGGCTGATCGTCGAGAAATCGATGGACGGCAATGTAAGCTCCGAAATATTGGCAAATGCATCCTCCGGACCTGCAACCTCAATCTCTTCAGGTTCGATCGTTACGCGGTTTTCGACGTTTAACAGCCCTGTCGGTTTACCGGTAAACTCCACATGCAGCGGCAATACCTTTCGGAAAAGCACATTGCACGTGACGTCCACCGAATCCATGCTGAGCGTCAGCTTATCATTTTTGATCTCGTTGCCGTCCGAGTCCAGCATCACCAATTTTCCGGTGAAGTGCTTAGTCTCCGTGAGCGGCGTCTTGTCCTGCTCGTAGGGAATAATGACCTTGGCCACCTGATCCACATCCTGTTTAGGACCGGAGACCGTGACGCTGTCCACGGACAGCGTCGGCGCGTTCAGGTAATACTGCGGATCCACAGGTGGCGTAATCTGGCTGGTATCGATATTAAAAACTTTTTCACTGTAATAATCGACAGTAACAAGAATCGTCGATGGTTCAATCGAAACGACCTCATAATTAGAGAGGTTTCCAAGCTTTGTAGCGGAAAGTTCCAGCTTGTAATTGCTCACAGGCCCCGTCAGGGACGCAGCCTGCTTGGCCTCAATCTGTAAATCGGAGTTTTTGACCTGATTGACTGTCAAGCTATTGCCCTTGATTGCAACCTTCGCTTTCGCGTTGATCGGGCTGAACACCTTGAGGCCTGACTGCTGGGCGGAATCTGAAAGGCGCACCACCACCGGAACATCCGTTACGGTGCGCGGAATCTCTTCTGTGTTGCGCATTGCAAAAAACACCCAGATCACCAAAGCCACAAACACGGAAAAAACCATGACGAATTTATTGTTATAAAAAAGACTGCCTAAGCTTAACTTTTTATGTTCCATTATTTTTTTGCCCTCCTGATGGAAGGAATTTTACCGGGACGCTTTTCGCCATTTCCACTCTCTTCCGGCAGCAACAGGGCTTCCAGCGCACTTTGCAGTGTCTCGCGCGTATAATTACGCGTCAATACGCCGTTTACCGCTATGGAAATCTGCCCTGTCTCCTCGGATACAACAACGACAACCGCATCCGAGTTTTCACTCATACCAATGGCGGCGCGGTGTCTTGTTCCCAAATCGATGCTCACTTTGTCGCTCTTGGTCAGCGGCAAAATACATCCTGCCGCATAGACCATGCCTTCCCGAATAATCATTGCACCGTCATGCAGGGGGGCCTTGTTCCAGAAGATATTGCCGATAATTGGTACAGAGGGTTCCGCGTTGACAATGGTTCCCGTGTCGATAATATCACCCAGCTTCGTCTGCATCTCAAACACCATCAGAGCGCCGGTTTTTGTCTTTTGGAATTTTCCGGCCGCCTCTACAACGGCGTTGATACATTTACGCTTTTTCTGCAGGATTTTCTCCGCCTCCTCCGAGGACGCTTGGAACCAATATTTGCTGCCAATTTTGCTGCGGCCTATCTGTTCCAGCGCGCGACGGATCTCCGGCTGGAAAATGACCAGCAGGGCAATAATGGTAAAGTTAAAGAAATAGTCCAACAGGGTCTTCATCATATTTAAATGCATCACGATGGAAGCGACATAAACGCCCATCAGGATGATAATTCCCTTGACCAATTGTTCCGCCCGGGTTTCCCGGATTAGTTTAATTCCATTATAAATAATAAAGGAGACCAGCAATACATCCAACGCGTCGCTCAATTTAAACGTATTGATCAACGTGATGAACGTATCCCATAGTCCTACGATAAAACTCATATTTTTTAGCACCCACTATCTTCCGATTTTCATATGCCCCGTTGTGCATTTTATCATCGTATCAAAGAGAAAATGACATTCAAACCTCCGTTTTTTACAGGCCCATTTTCCACATGTCACTTAAAAAACTTCTCCATGTGGAGATAGACGCAATAAAAAAGATACCCAATATAATTTTAGCACAACTGATTGAATATGCAAATGCTTTTCACCTATTTTCTATGAATTTTCATAACAGCACTCGAAAAAGCACGTATATCGTTCATATTATTAAACACCGACGGACATACACGCACGGCCCCCTGCTGTAAAGTGCCAAAGCTTTCGTGGGCTCTTGGCGCGCAATGCAATCCCGCCCGCACCGCAATTCCAGAAGCATTCAGCTTCTGTGCTACCGTTTCGCTGCTGATTCCCTCTAAATTAAAGGATAGCACCGGCGCAAAGTATGGCTCTACCGGCTCAGGTGTGTAAAGCTGAACACCTTGCATCTTAGAGAGATCACGATGCAGTGCCTGTACCAGGCTCAACTCATGGCGAAGGATACGTTCCGTCCCTTTGCCCTTCACAAATTCTATGCCGGCTCGCAGTCCAGCAATGCCAGGCACATTCACAGTGCCGCTTTCCAGCCGGTCCGGCATGGTTTCCGGCTGTTCCAGAGAAATAGAGGCCGTTCCTGTGCCGCCCTCAATCAAGGTGGCCAGAGACGCGCCTTGTGCCGTAATCAACATCCCCATGCCCATCGGTGCGTAAAGCCCTTTGTGCGCGGCAACGCAAAGATAGTCGAACTGATATTCCTGCATATCGATTGGCAACACGCCTGCGCTTTGCGCACAGTCGACTGCAATCGGAATGCCATATTCATGGCTGAGCGCCGCCAGGCGTTCAATCGGCAACCGTATGCCCCATACATTGGAAACATGCGTACATACAATCAGTTTCGTGTTTGCACGCAGCGCCTTTCGGAACGCATTCACTGTCGCGTCATTGTCCCCCGGCGTCACCTGTGCCTCTGTATACGTGACGCCCCTGCTCTGCAAGGCCTGCAAAGGACGCATGACCGCATTGTGCTCCAGATTGGAGGTCACCACGTGATCCCCAGATTTTAATAGTCCTTTTAACACAAAATTCATTGCATGCGTACAATTCAGTGTAAACACAATACACTCGGGCCCAGGCGCGTGAAAAAATTCTGCGGCGGCAGCGCGGCAGCGATAGAGCTCTTCCGCAGTTGCCATCGACATGGAATGCCCTGCCCTCCCGGGGTTGGCACCGTAGTTTTTCATTGCATCGCTTGCGGCACGAAGCACCTGGGGTGGTTTCGGATATGTGGTTGCTGCATTGTCCAAATAGATCATCCCACGTCCTCCCTTTCCGCCCGGCCAAGCACGCGAATACCCGCCTGTGTTAAAATTGCCTGTGCTTCATCCGTCTGATTGGGAACATATATGCTGTATCCGCATCCGGCATTACCATTGCCATGCGGGGTTCTCTCTACATAGGACTTGATTCCGTGTTGAAATAGCAGGTCACGGCCCTTCATCGCATACGTGATAGAGCTAACCATAATCATAGGCTTGCCCACAAGTATCACCTCTCTGTTTTTATTACCAAGGTATGCCACAAACAAGCCCTTTGACTATTTCCCCGGAAAGAACACTCACATATTATGTTTTTTCTACTAAGCAGACCGCATGGGCTGCCATTCCCATTTTTTCTCCTGTAAAACCCAACCCTTCCTCGGTGGTCGCCTTGATGTTGACCTGTTCCCATTTCACATTGCACGCATCTGCTAAACGGCGGCGCATCTCATCGATATATGGTTTCAACTTTGGCACTTGCGCCAGTATGGTTGCATCGATGTTGACAATCCGGTATCCCTGTTCATGCAGCATTGCTTTCACATGCTGCAACAAGGCAAGGCTGTCTGCGTCGCTGTATGCCGGATCTGTATCCGGAAACCATTTTCCGATATCGCCCAACGCTACCGCGCCAAGCAGGGCGTCCATCACTGCGTGCGTCAACACGTCGGCGTCTGAATGGCCGAGCAATCCCAAATTATGGGGAATCTCCACACCACCCAAGATCAATTTACGCCCCGGTACTAACCGATGGACGTCATATCCATGTCCGATGCGCATTGCACTGCTCCTCTCTCGCTTCAAGATCGCTTCTGCCGCAGAAATGTCCTCGGGGGTGGTTATTTTCAAATTGGTATACCCACCTGTGAGTAAGTGTACCTGTTTCCCTATATGCTCCACCAGCTGGCAGTCGTCTGTATAGTCCTCCCCTACACGTATTGCCCGCTGCATGGCCTGTTCATAAAGCCCTCGCTCAAAAACCTGCGGCGTTTGCACTGCCCGCAGGAGTGCACGTTCCGGTGTTGAGGCCACAAAACCGTTCGCATCCTGTATTTTTATCGTATCCTTGACCGGCGCGCAGAGCGCTGCCGCACCATGGTCGACGGCGTCCTGTACCGTGGCATCAATCTCCTGCGGGCGAATCAGCGGGCGCGCCCCATCATGGATCGCCACATACGCTGCTTCCTCTGGAACAACAGCAAATCCCGCAGATACAGAACGCTGACGTGTCTCAGCGCCCGGCACAACCGCCACCAGCTTCTTCCATTGCTCATTCTCCGCCAGCTGCCATATGCGCTTCGCATCCTCTTTGCGGCAAACCACCACGATGCTGGATATCCTTTCCGCGCGTTCAAAGGCGGCTATGGTATGTGAAATCACCGGTTTTCCGCACAGCGGAAGAAACTGTTTGGAATCTTTTGTGCCCATACGACTGGAGCTTCCGGCCGCAACGAGAATTGCACAGCAGTGTATTTTCTGCAACATCCGCCCGCCTCCCTTCTGCATAGGAATCATTATAGCCGCAAAAGCTAACAGGTGCAATTACAATCCTGTTACCTATTCAGGCCTCTTTGCAACCCTTTGTTCATTGTTTCATCCTCTTGCACAATCCAGCTTTACATGACTGTATAT
>DBFXIC010000376.1:0-3616 GCA_048455095.1 Anaeromassilibacillus sp. | reverse complement strand
CGGTATATCTGTCCTGGTAGGCGGATCTCAGATAATCGGCCCGTTCCTGTGGGTCTGTGTGAACAGAAAAGAACAACTCAATCTGCTGTTTGTTATATTTCAGGTCATCATCCTTGTTGGCGATGATGGCCATAATGGATTTTTCATCCAAAAAAGCGGGCAGCTCTGCGCTGTCCGCTTCCTTGTTCTCCTCTTTCGACTGGTTCTGATCTTGCTGTGTACCGCTCTGTTCAGGCGTTCCAGAACTTAACTGTAAACCAGCTCCACCAGAATAATCTCCTCCGCTAAATGCCGGATGTTGTTCATCAAGCCCACCCATTTCATCTGATCGCGGGCTTTGAGTTCCTCCGTCACGCCCTCGCTCTGTACCAGCTGCGTTACCAACTGCTCCATCCGGGACAGTGCCGTCTGCTCGATCTCCATCAGATGAGCGTTCAGCTTGCCGCTGGTCAGCAGGTTCGTGTAGGTGATACGACAGTTTTCCTTCAGAAACTCCCGGCGCATCAAGGCGTATTTCCCAAGATGAACTTCTCCCTCCTGCGGGGGCAGAAGGTTCGGCAGGCTGTAATCGCCCAGTTTCGTGTATGTGATTCCGTTCATATTCAAAACTCCTTTCCGGTTGGATTTCTGCTTTTTCACTGATAGGATACTCGTTTTTCTGCACAGATGCAAATGTGCGATTTTCTTTTTGCGCCTGCCTTTGTAACCCCATCACGGTACGGGAGATCTCAGACAGGCACATCTGTGAGATATCCCCGGTAGCTGTTCCCAACGCATTGAGTGTTTCGGGGGTATTGAAGTTTGAAACCTCTAAAAAATCCTCATCTGAAAAATATTCTGTGGTATCTATGCCGCAGCGCGTCAGCAGCATATAGCCAATACTTTTTTGCAGCGCGTTTCGATACAGGACCTCCACATTATATTCGTCCAGCCCCTCTAAAAAAGTGTTTTCCGTATAGTAGTGCAGTTCCCGAAGGTAGTCCGGCATATTGTCCTCGACCGCATTTTTTGCCGCGGATAACAGCGCCGACGCCAGATCTGCTTTATCGGTAAGCATCCCGAAGCTGTTTTCCAATGCTTCGATGATGTCCTGCTCAAACTCCGGGCGCACCTCCCACAAGGGAACAGGACGGGCAAACCGGCTTTCATGAGTATCTGAAATATCAAAATAGAATTTCAGCCTCTGTCTGCCTGCGTGCTCTTTATCAAAGACAGCAATGCCGGTCGCACCGCGGTTTACCCAGCGCCCAAAGCGTTTGTTCCACCGCTCAATCTCCAAAACGGCATAGGCGTCCGGGCGCTGGGCGTAAACTAAAATCTGCTCGTCAAAAGAAAGCCGGTAATTGCGGCAGGCAGAAGCCAAAAACGCCTGCCATGTGCTGGGAGCCATCACATTTTTCTGTATGCGGTGATACAGTTCCGTAATGGTTTCATATCTGTTCGCCATCCGGCGCACCTCCTATCTTTCAGAAATAATCTTCTTGCTTCTTTTCTCCCCTTGTGTTGTGTTCCTTACCGACGCCCAATTCCACACTGTAATCATGAACCCAGTCACAATGATCGCAAAGGGTCATCAAAAGCAGAAAAATCGTATCGCTGGCTTCTTTGGAATACAGCCGAAGATCCACACAGGAGGCTTCATTCCCATCTATAAACGGTGTTCCGTAGGTCATACATTTCTTTATCAGCTTTTCAGCCATAGCCCGGTATTCCTCATATGGATTGTTATGGGCCTGCTCGTGCAGGGCCGTAAGCAAAAGATTAAACCAGGATGAATGGATGTCTAATCTTACTGGTGGTAAATGTGCCATAGCTCCTACCTCCCCAGAGAAGCGGCCCTGCGCTGGCGGAATAGAGAAAACCCGTAGACTTTGGCAATCTCATCACCAATTCTACGGGTCACTCTTGTAACATCTGCGCGGGTCGCTGTCCCACGATATATTTTTTCTTTTAGCAGGTCGATTTGGCTCTCCCGCACCCCGTCTTTATAGACACGGTACAGATAGTGGTTTGTGCCGTCATGATGGACGGCATCGCACCGCAGGTCACCCAATTGGTCCACATACCAGGTGGAATAATCCGTATCGGACCGCAGGCAGTCGCTGATATTCCCACTCTCGATTTCCTTATATCCCATGTGCCTGCCATTCCACAGTCCAAGATCGCCAATGACCAAAATAGGCTGGGAGAGCTGCACATTCAGATTGATGCGTTCGTCGGTTAAATAATCGTCATTGATTTCATACATCATCAAAATCCGTTCTTCTTCGGGAAGATGTGGATATTCTGCTTCCAGCTCGTCCCGCCAGTCCTCATAGTCCAAACCATAGTTGCTCCAGATAACGTGATTTTCTTCTTTCATCTGGCATCACCTCGATCTCTATGCTTTGGACGAACCGGCTGGCCCTGGCCATCGTAATTTTTCGGATCGGCGGCAGGCACCTGCCAGCCAAACATAGAACCGGCTTTCATGGCTTCCTCCTGCGCCTTGGTAACACCCAGCTTACTGTTATATTCCTCTACCAGCGCATGAGCTTCCTCACGGGAAGTGAAAGGAATATCCGTTTTATAATAGCCGGTCTCGCCACGTTTGAGAATTACCACCATCCCGGTGTCAATCAAAGTACTGTAACATTTCTCCGGCAGGGAAGAGCGCAGCGGAATAACAGTACCATGAGACTTTTCCAAGCGTTCCGCAAATTCGCAGATATGATAGAGGGCGCTTGTATAGCCGCCGCTTGTTTCAAAATGCGTATCGTCTATGAAACGACAGATGCGGTCACGGGTTTCTCCGCCTCCTGTGAAGATACGGATTTTATCCCCGTCGGGGATACGAAACAGCTCTTTGTACTGCGGGTCGATAAAACGGATGCCTCTCTCTGCTTTTGCAAGGTGCTGATCGAGCCAATCCCTGCGATAACAATAGCAATAAAGGTTATATTCTCCCTTATAGGGGTTGAGCCGCATCAAATAGGCATACTTTTCGGTATCTACTCTTACGCCAAACTCCCGGTCATTGCCAAAAGCGCTTTCCGGCGTAGAAAAGCAGTATTTTGAAAGTGTGCTGCGGTCAGAAAGAATATTGTCTTTCTCCCTCAGTTCGTTGATAACGCTGTCAAATTCATCTTTGAATTCCTGTGTTTTGAGGTCCTTTCTAAAATCGTCCCAGGAAGAAAAAAGCCTTCTTCATTTGAATCCATGTCGGCGCGCAGATGGCCGATGCAGCCGGTCTGCATACTGATTTGTTGGGACTGTGAATACGTGTAATTTCGTTCCTGGGGCAGTAATATCCGAAGTTCCATTCTCATTTACGCTCCTTTCGCTCTTTTTCGTGAATAATAAAGCTTTTTTTGCCTAAAAACAAAGGCTCTTTGCCGCATTCTCCAATATTCGGGATGCCAGTCCTGTAAACATTCTTCCAGTTCTGCGGAAAGCTCTTCAAATTGAAAACAGCATTCTATCTGCCATGGCATCAGTCCGCGATCTAATAATTCTTGCAGGACGACCGGCGCATCGCATTCCTTTTCAAAACCCAAATATCCCGAATGCCGAAAGCCGCATTTTCGCGCAGCTGGGGATAAAAGGCGTCTGGCGGCATCGCTGTCCACCATAATCC
>DBFXIC010000375.1:0-2534 GCA_048455095.1 Anaeromassilibacillus sp. | reverse complement strand
CTACCGTGCAGGTGTCCAACTTACACTTGCAATTTGCGGTCTTTTTTTATTGCTCTCCGCCCGCACATTGATGCTGGCGGCTGAAAACACGGCGTAGCGGGTCGTTAATTTGCCCCGTGCAACGATGTTGTACACAAAGTCTGTCACCACGGTCGCCGCCATGATGTTTGCGGTAATACTCTGAGGCGCGGAAACCGCAGCCTCCGCGCAAGACAGTTCGCTGGGAAAATTATCGGTTTCCTCTAGCATATCCGGGTACAGCTTGCAGACTGGCTTGTAAATCGTGCGTCTGTTGCAGCGGATACCGCATACGACCTGCCCGGAAAATTCATCGTTCCCACTGTCGATGTAGACCAGATGTGAAGACCTTTCGAATACCCTGTGGCACATCTGCCTGGATTTGTTGTTGTCCACGCACCCGATCAGAATGCTCAATTCCGGCACCCGTTTTCCATCCAGCCAAATGTCGCCGGGTTGGACCATCCGATACAGATCTTCATCTTTTTCGAGGAATGCGGGGTGGTAGAGAGTCTCCATCCCAAACGCCTCGGAGTAGCGTGTCGCAGGACTTTAGCTTTGTTTTCGCCAAGATCGGCAGCGCAGAAATTCTGGCGCACGAGATTTTTGGCCTCTACAAGATCACCGTCTACAATATTGATTCTTACCGGTCTGTTCAACGTATGCATCAGACGGTAAAGATGCGGCGCCACATAGCCTCCGGTTCCTCCTGCTCCGAGGAGAAGGATTTTGACCGGACGGCACAAACTGAAGTTCATAATGCATTTCCTTTCCTGTTGGCGGTGAATGAAGGAGCGACCGAAGCTGTCCAGTATTCTGGAAACTCTGCCGGACTCACCTCGACCACATCTTTCAGTGGGATTTCCATAAATTTTCCGCCGTTGGAAATCCGCGCGCGGATCTCCGGGGATGGTCTTTGCAAACGGCCGACTACGATGTAGAGCCTGGTCGCCAATTCATCGCGGTTATCCTGCTCACTGAAAAACGCCGGCATGATGTTGTGGGAGTGAACGTCCGCGTAGTAATAGAAGCGTTCCTCGTCTAATTGTCCCGGCTGTTCTTCGGGCACGCGGATTTCTACACCGGAAACGTGCTGATAGGGGACAACGACTAAAAAACGCTTTTTGAGTGAATCCCAATAGATCTGTACCATAACTTCCAGCGGATGCTCCTGTTCCGTGTAGTATCGGAAAAAAGCAAGGATCCGCTTGAAAAGCTCATGGGGGATGCGCGGCAGGGCCGGCTGAAAGCCGGCCCTTACCTCGCTCAGTTCGTGAATGTGATTCGTGGGGGTTACGAAAACCCCAAGCTTGTTTTTTCGCATCTCATACATTTGGCCGTCGCGGGCGGGAAACAGACAGATGGGTTTCGGTGATTGCGCCGCATCTTCCGGGGATAAGAGAATCGCCTTGTAGGCAGCGATACCTTTTGACTTTCCCGCTACTGTGGGTTTGACAAAACAGCGCGGACGCTTGTCCTTTGCCTTTTTAAGCCCTTCCAGAAACTCTTTGGACAGCTCGATTTCCTCTTTGACCTGCGCAATTTTCTGCTTTGCCGGAGACGAAATAGGCTTTGTCACCCGGCCGTATTGCACAGTCCAGGACACGCGTTTGCTGTCTTCAAGCTCTAGAAAGTCAGGCTCCTTTTCCGCGCGCAGCTGCTCAAAGGTCATGTCCCCATCGAAGATATCTTCTTCGCACGAACCGTACTTGAACACAGGGGGAAGTTCCATCAGCGTCCGTGTGTCCTGCTGTGCCGCAGCTGCTTCGGTCTGATCTGCCAGAGAGACCATCATATTCAGCGTGGGTGTCTTTTTAGAACTCGCTTGATGGAGCGCAGCGTCTTGACAATCCGCTATATCTATGGCGTTGCCATCAGTTTTGGCAGCCTGTGCCTCTGTATTTGCTAGGCTTTCCACACACGCTTGGAGAGGCGGATCAGAGATGGGCTGCTGTGCCGGATCATCAGTACAACCAACTTCAGAAGCCTTTTGCGCAGCGGCTTCCGGATGCTGCATAGGCTGATGCCCTGCGTTAGGCATACCGGGAACGGGAGGTGGCACGGGGTCCACAGGCTCGTTCTCGAACGGATCCTCAAAGTCCCCGCCGAGCATTTCAAAGTCCAGATCGTCGAATAAATCACTCATACAAAGTCCTCCTTATCGGATGGTAAATAAAAAAGCCATACCGGCACCCTAACAGGGCATCAGTATGGCTTGCGGTTCTAAAAGGCATAGTTGTACTCAGACAGGCGCAGAACGGCGCATCCGTCTCTGCGAAACTCCTACCTGAAAATAACTCTTACCTTAAAGAATAAGTCTATTGTACACCAAAATTCTCTGGTTGTGCATTTACAAAATTTGTTTATGAAAAATTTTTTCGCAAATTGCAAGTGTAAGTTGGACACCTGCACGGTAGAACTTAGTGAATCAGAGCGTCGGTCAGGATGGAAGCCGCTGGCTTCCGTCCTGGGCGATGCTGCCGCAGCCTTCGGCTGCGTAAACAGAGTCGAGGAAC
>DBFXIC010000374.1:0-10297 GCA_048455095.1 Anaeromassilibacillus sp. | reverse complement strand
GTTCCTCGACTCTGTTTACGCAGCCGAAGGCTGCGGCAGCATCGCCCAGGACGGAAGCCAGCGGCTTCCATCCTGACCGACGCTCTGATTCACTAAGTTCTACCGTGCAGGTGTCCAACTTACACTTGCAATTTGCGAATATTACATATTTCCGCCGATATAATAGTAAAATCATCATGACACAATTGTGCCGTAATGTGAGACAAATAGAAGTATATTTAAGAGGAATCGCGATTCATGATAGGAAAACCTGGTCAATTATGCGTGTGAAAGACGCGATAGCTCACAACCGACCAGGCCTGGGTTCGAGCCCCAGAGGCTCCACCAAAAAGGGAGTAATTTTCAGATGTCACCGACATCGAAAATTACTCCCTTTTTTATAAGGTGTCCAAATTTGGACATCTTACATAGATGGTTCAACGCCGGGCAAAGCTCCAAGTCGAGCAAGGCGGTCATACAGTTCGGTCAATCGCTTCATACCTCGATTTCGACGCTTGATGACCGTCCGGATACAATGATGTTCCGCATCCGCAATACCTTGCCAGGAAAGACCGTCAAAATAATGTTTCTTCAAAACAGCAGCATCCTCGGGATGCAGTGCGCAAAGATAAGTATCTAGCCGATTTGCCAGCATTTGATAGACTTCTAGTTGTGAGGCGATGCGAAGTCTGGTATCTCTGGTCTGCTCGAGTCCAATCGTGTGATAAGACAAGGCAATTGCTGCAGTCTTATCAGAGATACGACTCTCTTGCACAGGCGATTCAGTAGGATGAGAAAAGGTTAGGGTTTCAATCAAGTCATCTGTCTGAAGTTCATCGAAGGGTGCCAGAGATTTCAACTCGAATTCAAGAGTAGTAATATCATTGCGAAGCTGTGTATAACCCTCCAGCTGGCGGACAACATATTCCTTTGCAGTCACAACAGATCACCACCTTTCTGAAAGCATCTGTTGATAAGATTAGAACGCCCGTCACAGATTTTGTGTCCCTTCCTTGTACTACGTTTAAAGAATAGCACGGTAAAAACTGCATCTACAAGTACATACTTTCTGCCTGTTTTCCTGGTATGGCCGAATGCCTTGTCCGTGTGTACAACCCGGTGATGCAGGGGGGCATACAATGTGTATGGCACTGACATTGCACTGACCATTCGCTGCTGTGTTTTGGGAAAAGCGTTCGATTTTAACATTTCGTTTCCTCCTTATAGTCGGCTTTGCAATGAAATTTGGCCTTTTTGTACTGCCTCTCGGCAGATACACCATTTAGAAGGAAATTTTTTGAGCAAAACAAAATGCCTGTTTTGTAGCTCCTATCAACCGCATAGTGGAAAATAATCTCCCCAAACGCCTTGAACTCATATTTTCGCGTCTCTGAAACGGCTTTTTACGCTATATCAATTGAAAAACAGCACACAAAGTGTATATGCTTTAAGAAAAAGATTAAAAGAACAGTACGGGCTGCGTTGAATTTTTGCAGTGATATTCATCGGCATCTGCTCACTCTCAGTATATAACCAATTCGTTTGCCTGATATCCATATATACCTTGTCAAAGAAGCCGCTTGATTTGATACAAAACTCGATTTTGTTACCCTAAATCCACATTTCGATACAATTCAGATGCAATCTCTATTGTGGTTTGATATATATGCATGTAAGAAGAAAGCCGTTTTACGGCCCGGCATACAGTCAAATATCAACGAGGAGGATCTGACATGAAAAAGAGGATCGTACAGTGGTCACAGCGAAGTATGAGTGTGCTTCTTGTATTAAGCATGCTTTTCACAAGCGTGCCGGTACAGGCATTTGCTGCTGAAGCACCTGTACCGCGCATCCCTGTTTCAGCACCGCTGGAGCAGCCGGAGCCTGTGGACTATGAAGCGCAGCAGCAGCAGGCTGACGAATCTGGCGGCGCATCAGCGTCTACGCCGGACAGCACTCCGTCGGAATCTACGCCTCCTGTTTCATCCAGCGCTTCGCAGGCGGCATCGTCTTCGCAAAGTGCTTCGGCCGAAACACCGGAAAGCAGCGTGCTGTCCAGCGGTTCAAATGCGCAGCCGTCCGGAGACAGCAGCACAGCCCCGGAATCCGTCTCCACGCCGGATACGTCTTCCTCTGTCTCGGAATCCGCAGGTGTTTCCACAAGCACCAGTGAAGTGAATTCCGAAGAAGTCAGCGGCAGCTCTGTGGAAACTTCGGCAGAAGAAACACCGGAAGAACCTCCGGTGGAGCTTCGTGCGCCGATACTGCGTGAGAAATATGACCCCTATGCGGAAAAATACGGCGCTCCGGTGGAAGTGTCGGAGTACGCGCGTGTATTTTCCGCGCCGTCCTCCAATCTTTTCAGAGCCGCACGCGGTTCTGCCGCGCGCAAAGAATATATCACAGTCATCAGCCCGGTCCCCAATACATATGTGGATGAAAACGGGCAGGAACATACCATCGACAACACACTCGTTGTGGAGGACAAAAACGGTGTGCCGACCTATGAAAACGCCGCGAACGACCTGGCGCTTTCCCTGCCGGTGGAGTTCGCGCCGGGAGACGGCCTCTGTGTAACGTTGGGCGGCGCTTCCATGCGCCTTGTTCCGCTGGAAGGTGATTTCACACATCCGTCCTCTCTTGAAAACGCCGTGCGGTACAATGAAGTGTTCCCAGACGTTGATGTGCAGTATACTGCGCAGGAATTGATGGTGAAAGAAGACATCATCCTCAACGCGCCGTCGGAGCATAGCACCTTCCGTTATCTTCTGGACGCGCCCGGCCTGGACGCGCGCATGATCGACGGCGTTCTGTACCTGTTCCAGCCCGGCAGCGACAAACCCGTGTTTCATCTCTCCGCTCCCTACATGACGGATGCGGCGGGCCAGATGAGCTACGCCGTCTCTGTTGCTCTGGAAGAGAAGGACGGCCAGCGGATCGTCACCGTGTCTGCCGATGCGGCGTGGCTTTCCGCACCGGAACGTGCCTATCCCGTTATCCTTGACCCCAGCATCGTCAACACGGAAAAGGCGGCTGCAAGTATGTTCACCGCAGCTCCCTCCTATTACTACAACAGCCGCGGTACCGCTTCGGCAGGCTACGCCTACAAATACTGGGCGGGCTATCCCGATGACGGCACCTGGCAGACCAACCGCGCTTTCCTGCATTTTGACAATATGTTTGCGAACCTGCCCGAGGACGCCGAGATCGAGAGCGCCGAACTGGTACTCTACGAATATGTGGACCTCTCCGGCGGAACGACTGCCTTTGAGGTGTACAAGCTCAATTCCTCCTGTACATTCGATGAAGTCGACGCACATACGGGTTTCGGCAGCCATTGGGATTTCATCACAAGCCGGGAACGTGAATTCGCGGGTTCCTTCGTGGGCGGCGTCGGCTACCATCGCGTGGACGTCACCGAGATCGTCAACAACTGGCAGAAGGGCATTGAGCCGAACTATGGCCTCATGCTCATGAGCAGCCCGGAAAACAATGTAACGTTGGGCGGCCTGTTCTACAACGCCGGGCTGACCCCGGACGTACCGCCCAGCATCGAGATCAAGTGGTACGAAGTGGGCGATGTGGACCGCAACTATCCGCTGGATGACACCACCATAAACCTGCGCCCCATCAACGCCACCGACCGTTCCGGTAAAATCGAATTCTACGGCGCGTTCTGGGACGGCATCGCCACGCCCGGCGCGACGCTGGAATACAAGCTGAACGTCGAAAGCAAAAATTACGCGGGCAGCATGGAGCTGGGCAACAAGTTCCTGTATCCCAACAGCACGCTGTTCCAGAACCTGTTCCCGGACGGCGCCACGAAGTACAGCCGCCGTCTGTCCAACTGGCAGACAGTCGTGCCGTTCGTCGATTTTGACTATGATACTGTGTACACCCTGTCCGCCACCCCCACTAAGGACGGCGTTACAGGAAAGACCGTCACCAGTGAACCATTCCTGATCTACAAGGTCAAACAGTTCGATACACTGACGAAGATCGCCAACTATTACGGCGTGGATTACGACCAGCTCGCCCGTGACAACCGTGTTGTGGACAGGCTGCTGGTGGAAAACAACACGCTGTTCATCCGCAACCCAAAAACAGCAGAGCCATACAATCCCTCCGATTTGAGCGACGAAGACAAGACACTCATCGACACGATGCTGATGGGCCGCGGCCTGCATTGCGAATTCGGGTTCGAACCCATCAATCTCAATACGGGCAACTTCTATCTTGCTGCACAAGACGCCGCCGTCACCGATCTTGGCGGTCAATTCTCCCTCAGCCGCACCTACAACTCCGTGGGCGCAAGCATCCATTCCATGTTTGGGCGTGGCTGGAGCTTTGAATATGACGAGGCCCTGTCGCAGCTTGCGGACGGCTCCATCGCATACCGGCGCGGCGACGGCAGCATCCTGCCCTTCACGCCGGACGGGAGCGGTGGCTTTACAGGCCCTGCCGGGTACGGCCTGTCCCTTTCACGCATCAAAACAGGCGAAGTCACCGAAGATTTCGGTACGGAAGAAGACCCGGACGTCCAGACCTTTGACGTCTACGAATACGAGATCACGAGCCGGGACGGCACAGTGCGCCGGTTCAATTCCTGGGGCCTTCTGGCGTCCATCACAGACATCAACGGCTTCACCACCGCATTGTCCTATGACGCCGCCTACAACCTGACAGGCGTTACCACGCCCTCGGGCAAGACGTTTGCCATTGCGCTGGACGAAAACGGCATGATCGGCTCCGTTACCCTGCCGGATGGCGGGCTTGTTCGCTATGCCTATGATGACGCCGGAAACCTTGTCAGCTATTTCGACGCGCTGGGCAATGAAACAAAATATATCTACGATGCAGCGCACCGCATGACGAGCTGGGTCGACGCCAACGGCACGGCGGTGGTCGTGAATGTCTACGACGAAAAGGGCCGTGTGGTGGAGCAGACGGACGGCAACGGCGGCGTTTCAAAGCTGGCCTATGAGGACGGCAAAACCATTGCCACCGATGCGGCGGGCAATATCACAGTGTACCACTATGACGAACAGTACCGCACCACGCGCATCGAATATCCTGACGGCACAGCCGAAAGCTTTGAATACGATGCGGGCAACCAGCGCTCCGCCTTTGTGGACAAGCTGGGCAACCGCACCGCCTATGAATACGACGCGGCGGGAAATCTCACGAAACAGATCCGCTTCGACGGCGCAAGCCAAACCTATACCTACAACGCGCAGAACAAGCCTGCGTCTTTCACCGATTACGCGGGCAAAACCACGCGCTACGAATACAACGAAGCAGGCGACATGACGGCTGTCATCTACAATGACGGCACACAGAACACCTTTACTTACGACGCAAACCACAATCCCATTACGATGACGGACGCCATGGGCGGTACGGCCACGTTTGAATACGACGGCGCACTGCTCGTTAAAATGACGGATGCGGCGGGCAGCGTGTACACCTTTGGCTACGACGCCATGGGCCGCCGGACCTCTGTTACCGACCCGCTGGGCAACACCTCGAAAACGGTGTTCGATGCAGCCGGACGCACCGTGGGCGAACAGGCGGCGGACGGCGCGTACACCGAATACATCTACGACGCCGCGGGCCGTGTCGTGGCCACCATCGACCCCAACGGCAACCGCCTTGATTTCGGCTACGACGCCAACGACAACATGACGTCCATCACGGACGCGGAGGGCAGCGTCTGGGCCTATACCTTTGACGCGCTGGGCAACAAGCTCTCTGAGACCGACCCTCTCGGCAACACCCTCACCTTTACCTACGACGCCATGAGCCGCATGCTCACCAGCACGGACGCCGACGGGTATACCACCACGTATGCCTACGACGCGCTGGGCAACCAAACCTCCATCACAGCGCCCGACGACGGCGTGACGTCTGTGGAATACGACTACGCCACAGGCCAAATCGCAAAAACCATTAATCCGCTGGGCAACGTGACCACATACGAATACAATGCTGTGGGCCTGCCCACAAAACAGACCTGTCCGGACGGCAGCAGCATGCTGCTGGAATACGACGCGATGGGCCGTCTTGCGCAATATACCGACCTGCTGGGCCTTGTAACCACCTTTGCCTACGACGCAAACGGCAACGAGCTGAGCGTGGCGGACAGCGCCGGACGCACCGTGCAGTATGAGCGCGACGCCAATGGCCGCACCGTAAAAACCACCCTGCCGGGCGGCGGGACTGTTTCCTATGCCTATGACGCTCTGGGCCGCGTTTCTCAGATGACGGACGCCATGGAGGGCGTTTCCTCCCTGACGTACAACGCCGTGGGCAGCCCTCTTACCGTCACCAATGAGAACGGCGCGTCCATCGGCTATGTCTACGACGCAAACGGCAACGTAACGCAGCAGACGGACCCCAGAGGCAGCGTGTGGACGAGCGCTTTTGACAACAAAAACAACGTGACGCTGACGAAGGACCCCACGGGCGCGCAGACGCTGTATGTATATGACGCGGCGGGCCGTCTGGCGGAGATCCACGACGCGCTGGGCAACGCCACCCGCTACAGGCTGAATGGGCGTGGCCTGCCTGTTGAGATCATCGACGCGCTGGGTCAGAAATACACCATGGAATACGATGCCGCGGGCAACCTCATCAAAGAGACGCTGCCGGACGGCTCCTCCACACAGTACGCCTACAACAGGGGCGGCCGGCTTATCCGCATGGAGGACGCGGACGGCCTTGTTACGGAATACGAATACGACGTGCTGGGCAATGTCACGAAGGAGACCAACAACGCCGGGCTTTCCTACACCTATACCTACAATGCGGTGGGCCTGCCGCTGACAGCCACGGACGCGCTGGGCCAGACCACCCGCTATACCTACGACAACGCGGGAAACCTCGTCTCGGTGCAGGAGTTTGACGGCAATGTAACGGAATATGCCTACGACGCCGCGGGCAACGTCACTTCCATCCGGGACCCGGAGGGCAAGGTGACCACCTATACCTATGACCTCAACGGCAATCTGCTGCAGAGCGAGGACGCCTCTCTGCGCCAGTGGAGGTACACCTACGACAAGATCGGCCAGCTCACCAGCGTGACCGATCCGCTGGGCGCCGTCACAAAATATTTCTACGACGAAAACGAAAATCTGACGCGTCAGGAAAACGCCGACGGCAGCGCGCTGAAATTCGATTACGACGTGCTGAACCGCGTGACGGGCTATACCAACGGAAACGGCAACCTGACGCAGAACAGCTACGACGCGCTGGGCAACGTCATCGGGCAGGTGAACCCGGACGGCGGCGAGATACAGTATCTGTATGACTCCCTCAGCCGCGTTACCAAACAGCGCGACCCTATGGGCTATGTCACCGAATACGCTTACGACGCCGTGGGCAACCTCATTTCCGCCACGCTGCCCAATGGCGAGACCTATGCCTATACCTACAACCATTCGGGCTTCCGCACTTCTGAAACCGACCCGCTGGGCAATGTGACGCAGTGGGAGCCGGACCGTATGAACCGCCTTGTGAAAAAGACGCTTGCCAGCGGCGCACAGTACGGCTACGCTTACGACGTGCTGGGCCGCGTGACGGGCCTCACAGGGCCGGAGGGCCGCAGCCTGACGTATGCTTACGACGACAGGGGCAACCTTGCCAGCGAAACCGACGCGCTGGGCCGCGTGACCGCCTATGCCTATGACGCCATGCACCGCGTCACGGGCATCACGGACGCAAACCTGGGCGTGACAGGCATGTCCTACGACGCAAACGGCAACCTTGCCGAGCTTGTTTCGCCGGAGGGCAACGCGGAAAAATACACCTACGACGCGCTGGACCGCATTGCCTCCAGGCTGGACCCTGCGGGCGCAATGACGCAGTATGTCTATGACGTGATGGGCAACCTGACGCAGATCACCGAGCCGCAGGGCCGCACCACCACGATGTCCTACGACGCCAACGGCAACATGACGGGCGTCACGGACGCGCTGGGCCAGACCACCAGCTTCCAGTACGACAGCATGGACCGTGTTCTGAAGGCGACCGACGCCGGGGGCGCGAGCGTGCAGTATACCTATGACCTCAATGGCCGCGTTACGCAGGTTCTGGACCCGTTGAACGCCGCCACGCAGTACGAATACGACAGCATGGGCAACGTGACGCTGGTGAAGGACGCGGAGAGCCGCGCCACGCAATATGCCTACGACGCGCTGGACCGTCTTACCAGCGTGACGGACGGCACGGGCGTCACCACAAGCTACGGCTACGACAGCGTGGGCAACCTTGTCACCCGCACGGACGGCGAGGGCAAGACCACGGCCTATGCCTATGACCTGGCCGGACAGCTCGTTTCCACCACCAACGCCAAAGGCGAAACCACGCAGAACACCTACAACGAAGTGGGCAACCGGGTGGGCGCTCAGCTGCCCAGCGGAAAATCCATCACCTACGATTACGACGCCCTTGACGCGCTCGTCCAAAAGAGCTACAGTACCGGTGAGGCGGATGTGCTCTATTCCTACAGCCCGGACGGAAACCTTGTTTCCATGCGGGACGCCACGGGCGACAGCACCTATACCTATGACGCGAACGGGCGGCTGGTTTCCTATACCAACGCGTTCAGCGCCACGGTAAGCTATGCCTACAACGAAAACGGCGGGATCAGCGCCATCACCTACCCGGACGGCAAAACCGTGGGCTACGAATACGACGCGCTGGGCCGCATGGTGAAAGTGACCGGCCGGGACGGCGGCGAAACGGTGTATGAATACGACGCCCAGGGCAGCGTGACGAAGGTCGCGCGCGCGGACGGCAGCGTCACCACCGCCGAATACGACCTTGCGGGCCGTGTGGTCCGGCTGACGAACCGCGACGCCTCCGGCGCTGTGGTTTCTGAATTCAGCTACACCTACGACGCCACGGGATACATCGCCACTGAGACCGTGACACAGGGCGAGCGGAGCACCGGGCGCAGCTATACCTATACGCAGCGCGGCGAGCTTGCCACGGCCACGGAAAACGGGCAGACCGTTGCCTATACCTACGACGGCGCGGGCAACCGCATCAAGGAAGAAGGGCCGAACGGGACCACCGTATTTGTGTATGATGAAGCCGACCGGCTGCAGAGCACCGGCGGCGCATCCGTCACAGCCTACACCTGGGACGCGGACGGGAATATGACGTCCGTGGAATCCGGCGAGGGCGTATACGAATACATCTATGACACGGAAAGCCGCCTGCTGGCGGTGCGCGAGGGCGGCAGCCTGCTGATGAGCGTGCTGTACGACGGCCTTGGCGACCGCTCCTACGGCCTTGAGTTCAAGATGATCGACCGTCACCTGAACAAGTTCCCCCATCTGCCGGGCTACTGGAACAACGGCCACTGGAACTGCATCCCCGATGCACCGGAGGGACCGAAAAATCCAAAGCAGGCCAATGCGGCAATGGAAAATACACCCGCGGAGGCTGAAGAAGGAACGGGCTTCTGGCAGGGCGTGGTGGATTGGTTTACAGGCCTGTTCGGCGGCGGGGACGAAGCGTCCGGCGAGGCTTCCGCCTACGGTGTGGGCAATGCCAACGGCGATTACACCAACAACGGCGGCGCGGACAACGACCACGGCGGGAACGGCAACACCAACAACGGCAACGGAAAGCCGGGCAACAACGGGAATGGCAGCGGAAACAACGGGAACGGGAATAACAAAGGCGACGGCGGGGCCATTTCCGATTGGGCTGTCAAGAAGCTGAAAAAGCTCGGCTTTACGGATATGGACATTGAAATGCTGGAGCGGCTGGGCGTAACGGACGCCGACGCGCGGCAGATCATCGAGACCGCCAAGGTGCCCAATACGGGCAACGGCCCCATGCACTTCATCCCGGCCTATGACCTGATGTACTATGTCAACGACGTGAACCGGGAAAACACCGAGGTGCTGACGCTGGGCAGCCGCTACAACAGCGACACGGCCTTTGTGTATGGGCAGCAGCGCCTGTATGCGGACCATGAGGGCGAAAGCGAAACCTATCTTTACGACGGGCGCGGCAGCGTGGTACAATTGTTAAAGGACGGCGCTGTCACACAGGAATACGCCTACGATGCATACGGCTGCATCAATGCCGATGAATTCGGCATCCAGGCTCCGTTCTATGGGTACAACGGCGAGGAGCAGAACCCGTTCACGGGCCTGCAGTATCTGCGCGCGCGGTATTACGCCCCGCAGAACGGCGGCTTCATCACACAGGACAGCTTCTCCGGCGTGCTGACGAACGCGCTTTCACAGAACCAGTACACCTATGCCCACAACAACCCCGTGAACTACGCCGACCCCAGCGG
>DBFXIC010000373.1:0-3456 GCA_048455095.1 Anaeromassilibacillus sp. | reverse complement strand
GGAGGAAACGTATGAAAAATGAACTGAAAAAATGTATGGCAGGGGAATGGTACGATTGTCACGACGCTGTTTTCCTGGAATACAAAAAGAAGGCGCGCAGGCTTCTCTCGGAATATAACGCACTTCCATATGACCAAAAGGCGGAGAAAAGACGCGTTTTGCAGGAAATGTTGGGAGGAATCGGGACGAACGTTTCCATCGGCACTTCGTTTACGTGCGACTATGGATGTAACATCTATTTGGGGGACAACGTTTCAGTCAATATGAATTGCACCTTCGTGGATTGCAATAAGATCACCATTGGAAATAATGTACTGATTGCCTCCAATGTACAAATTTATACGGCGACGCATCCGGTAGAATTGGCGGATCGTCTTACCCCGGAGTGGGATCCTGAGAGTGGTGAATATTTTTGCCGTACCTATGCGCTTCCGGTGACAATCGGAGACGGCTGCTGGATTGGTGGCGGGGTGATCATTCTGCCCGGCATCAATATCGGAAAGGGCAGCGTCATCGGCGCAGGGAGTGTCGTTACAAAGGATATTCCGGACAACTGTGTCGCCGTTGGAAATCCCTGCCGTGTCATTCGTA
Source organism: Anaeromassilibacillus sp. (assembly GCA_048455095.1). GTDB lineage: Bacteria > Bacillota > Clostridia > Oscillospirales > Acutalibacteraceae > Anaeromassilibacillus. Next base: position 2,865 of record DBFXIC010000373.1, on the reverse strand, counting down.
GAATCAACGGCACGAAGGATTGCGCTTTATAAATCCCTAACATTATAAACAGATATCAAACAAAAGAAGAAGGGCTTGCATCTCTACCATTCTGATGGCGATGCAAGCCCTTCTTTTATAAACTTATCCCGAGTTTTATTATTGTGTGATGCCGCTGAATACAATGCCGCGGGAAGCGTCCAGCGTAACAGTGGTGCCGCTCTTAAGAATTTGAGTGGCGTGCGCGGCACCTGCAATGACAGGTTTGTCCAGAGCCAAACCGACGATCGCCGCATGCGAATTGGAACCACCCTGCTCTGTGATGATGCCGGTTGCGGATTTCATCAGGGCGAGCACGCCGTTGGTCGTCTGCGGAATGACCAGAATGTCCCCGGTTTTAAAGGTGGCGTGCGCTTCTTCTTCACTGCTGCAGACGCAGAGATTACCGCAGGCGATGTTCTTTGTGACACCCATGCCGGAAAGAAGTACGTCGCCCACCAGTTGCACTTTCAACAGATTGGTGGTGCCGGAAATTCCCAGCGGGACGCCCGCGGTGATAACCGTCAAATCGCCGTTCTTGACAAGCCCCTTGCTGCGCGCCACATCGACCACATGGTTGAACAGCTCGTCAGTGTTGTCCTTTTCGTCTACCATAATCGGGATAACGCCCCAGGAAAGGTTCATCTGGCGAAGGACGGTGGGATCGGTGGTGCCGCTGATGATGGGGCAGCAGGGACGGTACTTTGAAATCATGCGAGCGGTCTTGCCGGACTTGGAGACAGTCATGATCGCGACCGCGCCGAGGTCGTGCGCGGTGGTGACCGTCGCATGGGAAATGGCAGAGGTCACGTTCGGCTGTTCGACTACATCGCGTTTCTTGAAGCGGCTCTTATAGTCGATGTCGCGCTCTGTGCGCTCCGCAATGGTGGACATGGTTTTGAGCGCCAAAATCGGGTACTTGCCCGCCGCCGTTTCTCCGGAGAGCATGATCGCGCTGGTGCCGTCGTAAATGGCGTTTGCAACGTCAGTGGTTTCCGCACGGGTGGGACGCGGGTTTTTCATCATAGAATCGAGCATCTGGGTGGCGGTGATTACCTGAAGGCCAGCGTTATATCCCTTCTTGATCAGTTCCTTTTGAAGGACCGGTATCTCTTCCAGTGGGATTTCAACGCCCAGATCGCCGCGCGCGACCATGATACCGTCGGAAACACGCAGAATTTCATCGATATTTTCCACGCCTTCTGCGTTCTCGATTTTAGCAATGATGCGGATCTTATGGCAGTCGTGTTTTTCCAGTTCGGTGCGCATATCGAGGATATCCTGTGCGGTGCGGGTGAAGGAAGCCGCGATAAAATCAAAGTCCTGCTCCACGCCGAATGCGATATCCTCTTTGTCTTTTTCACTGATAAACGGTAAAGAAAGCTGTGTCCCCGGCACGTTGATGCCCTTATGGGAGGAAACGACACCACCGTTGACAACCGTACAGACAATGTCCGTATCTGTGCAGGATTCCACGCGCAGTTCGATCAAACCGTCGTCAATCAAAATTTTGGAACCGATGGAAACCTCCTGCGGCAGGTGCGGGAAAGTAATACTGACGATGCTTTCATCGCCCAGCACATCGCGCGTCGTCAAGGTGAAGGTGCTTCCTTCTTCCAATGTCACCTTGGATTTCGCAAAGTTTCCTGTGCGGATTTCCGGTCCTTTGGTGTCCAGCAACAGGGCGATCGGGAGATCCAGCTCTTCGCGCAACCGTTTGACCATGTCGATACGGACTTTCTGCTCCTCGTTGGTCTGATGGGAAAAATTCAGGCGGGCAACATCCATGCCTGCGAGCATCAATTCGCGCAGGACGGATTCATCATCCGTCGCGGGGCCGAGCGTACAGATAATTTTTGTTTTTCTCATAATAACGCCATCCTTACTGATGAAACATCGGAATTCAAAATTTCTTCAGATTATAGTATACAGGATGTTCTGTAAAGAAAGCAATCACAAAATACTTTTTCCATTTCCTGTACAAGGAAATGCAGTTTTATTGAAAAAATTTAGGATTCGCGTTACAATAGGGTACACCAAAATGAAAATATGGTGGAACCATTTGAGAAGGAGCTGAGGAAATGCGCAGAAATAAGGCTGAAAAGGTGGTCAAAACGCGCGCAAGCTGGAAAAAAGCAGACCAGGTGCGTAAGATTAAGATCGTGATGACTTTTATCGTCGTAGCGCTGTGCATCTCTATAGCAGCGGGAGCTTTACTCGCATGGGTGGAGATTAAACATCCTTTTGATCCACCGGTGAACAGCACGCCGTCCTCTTCCCAGGCGGCAACGTCGTCAGAAGCAGAGTTACCTGTATATGGCAACGATTTTAATCTTGTGGTGGTCAATCCGGATACGCCCATCCCTTCGGGATTTGTAGTCAATTTAAAGGAATATCAGGGCTTTTCTTTTGAAGAACGCATCGTGGAGGCGCTGGACCGGATGCTGGAGGCCGCGCGAGTGGACGAGAGCGGACTGAATGTTGCCGGGGGATATGTCTCGCCGGAGGACCAGGATGCACAGTATCAGGCAGCCGTACAGCAGCTGATGGAGAGCGAGGGCTACAGCAAGGTACGTGCGGAAGATAAAGCGGAAAAAACAGTGGGACGCGGCGGATATAATGAGCATCAGACAGGGATGCTTGTGGTTCTTTCTTCGGATGAAGAGGGAAGGGCCTTTGAACAGACAAAGGCATATCAGTGGCTTATGAGGAACAGCGTCAACTATGGATTTGTATTGCGTTATCCGGAAAATAAAACCAACGTTACCGGGACGGAGTATGACCCAACATGTTTCCGCTATGTCGGGACGGAAAACGCGGTAAAGATGCGGGAATACTCCATGTGTC
>DBFXIC010000372.1:0-6513 GCA_048455095.1 Anaeromassilibacillus sp. | reverse complement strand
CATCGGCTCCACCGGCATCGGGGAGGGCGTTGCCATTCCGCACGCCAAGACAAAAGCGGTGAAAAATGCCGGTCTGGCTGTAATCGTGGTGCGCGACGGCGTAGATTTTGAATCCCTGGACGACGAGCCCGCCAGGCTATTCTTCCTGATCGCAGCACCGGACACGGAGGAAAACATCCATTTGGACGTTTTGGGCAGATTGAGCGTTCTCCTGATGGACGACGATTTCCGTCAAAGCCTCATCAACGCCAAGGATAAAGACGAATTCTTCCGCCTGGTTGATGAAGCGGAAAACAAGAAAGTTGCGGAGACACAGAAAAAAGAGGCGGCCGCCAAGACGGCGGCGCCGGGCGCCTACCGCGTCCTGGCTGTGACCGCCTGCCCCACCGGTATTGCGCACACCTATATGGCTGCGGAAAGCCTGGAAGAAAAGGCCAAGGAGATGGGCGTAACCATTAAGGTAGAAACCAATGGTTCCGGTGGCAAAAAGAACGTGCTGACCAATGCGGAAATTGCCGCTGCGGACGGTATCATCATCGCGGCGGATACAAAGGTCGATATGCCCCGCTTTGACGGCAAGCCGGTCGTGCAAACACAGGTTTCCGACGGCATTTCCCGTCCGAAGGAGCTGATTCAGACCATTTTAGACGGCAAAGCGCCGGTCTATCACGCGCAGGGTGGAAACACACCGTCCGAGGCTGGGGAGGCCAAAGAGGGGATTGGCCACCAGATATACAAACATTTGATGAACGGCGTCTCCAATATGCTCCCCTTTGTCATCGGCGGCGGCATCCTCATTGCGCTGGCCTTCCTGCTCGACACCATCCTGGCCCCGGGTGGAGACCCGGCAAACTTTGGCATGAACTCCCCCGCTGCGGCACTCTTTAAAACCATCGGCAACGCCGCGTTTGGCTTTATGCTTCCGATCCTCGCGGGCTTTATCGCCATGAGTATCGCGGACCGTCCCGGACTGGCGGTCGGTTTTGTCGGCGGCGCGCTGGCCAATGCAGGCGGTTCCGGTTTTCTCGGTGCATTGATCGCCGGTTTCGTGGCCGGCTATCTGATGCTCGGCCTGGAAAAGCTCTGCGCAAATCTGCCGAAGTCTCTTGAGGGCACCAAGCCCGTACTGATCTACCCCGTGGTCGGCATCCTTGCAATCGGCGCGATCATCATGTTTATCGTCAACCCGCCCGTCTCCGCTCTGAATCAGTGGATCAGCAACACCTTGTCCAGCATGAACGCGACCAGCGGCGTCATCCTCGGTGCAATTGTGGGCGGCATGATGAGCATTGACATGGGCGGCCCGTTCAACAAGGCGGCCTATGTGTTCGGCACGGCTTCCCTGATCAACGCCGCGGGCGATCCGGTCTCCTCCGGCGTGATGGCGGCCGTGATGATCGGCGGCATGGTCCCGCCGCTGGCCGTTGCGCTGTGCACGACCTTCTTTAAGAACCGCTTCACGGTCAAAGAGCGTCAGACGACGGTCACCAACTATATTATGGGCTTTTCCTTCATCACAGAGGGTGTCATTCCCTTCGCCGCGTCCGATCCCCTGCGCGTCATCCCCTCCTGCGTGGTCGGTTCCGCCGTGGCCGGCGCGCTCTCCATGCTGTTCGGCTGCACGCTTCCCGCACCGCACGGCGGTATATTTGTATTCGCTGTGGTGCAGAACTGGCCCATGTACCTCCTCTCCCTGCTAATCGGTTCCGTCATCGCCATGCTCCTTCTGGCCCTTTTGAAAAAGCCGATTAAAACAGAAATGTGATCTTCCCTTTTTCGCATAAGCACTGGGGCCGCATCATGCGGCCCTTTGTACTTCACCATTTATATACAAATTAGAACCAGCTGACTATAGGAATTTTTTTCCTCTATTCATCTTGTATATACCCATGAGGGCATCGATTGGTTCATGGGAAAGTCCTTTTCACTGGAACAAAGAATCGTGGAAGACTCCCTATTTCCAAAGTGCTTTTCCAGGCTTTTTTCGACGTCTCTTCTCTTTTTCTCACAAGGGATCGAAATCCGCTTTGTATCCCTTGACCCGGCCCAATTTTCCTCCTATAATAAGAATAATAACAGGTTCTTTGGGGCACCTTGAAAACCATTGAACCAATTGAAAAACAAGGAGATATTTGAGATGAAGGAATTTCAGTATGTAATTACCGACGCAGAAGGCATCCATGCAAGACCGGCTGGTCTGCTTGTTAAAAAGGCAAAGGAATTTGCCAGCACCATCACCATTAAGAAGGACGACAAGAGCGGCGACGCAAAGAAGATTTTCTCCGTGATGGGCCTGGCTGCCAAAAAGGGCGAGACCGTCACCGTGTGCGTGGAAGGCGCAGACGAGGAGACCGCGGCTCCCGCTTTGGAGGCGTTCTTTAAAGAGAACCTGTAAGCGCTTTTATGACGTCTGGCTTTCAGAAGCATCCCCTTTATAAGTCGCCCATCCCTTGCGGGACGGCGCGGCACAAATGGATTTGCTGTGGTTCAGGCGTATTCCTATTCGGGCACCAATCGCTAAAGAGCTTCCGTCATAGCAATCGAACAGGGCCTTGGGGAAACATCCCTAGGCCCTGTTTTTTTGTAAAAACCAAGCGGCCCGGACCAGCAAAAGCTGGTCCGGGCCGCCTGTGTCTTATCACTGTTTTTCAACAGCTATTTGAAATCTGGTTTTCTTCATCGCCACTACGTGGTAATTCACTAAACGTGACATAACTTCTTATACGCACACAGCGCCTTCTCATAACAGAGACCAGCATCCAAGGCACTTGCAACCGCCCCAAAAACCCACAGCCCACTTCTTTCTATGAATATATGAATAGGCTGAAAACTTCTCCCCGTAACGCTTGCAGTTTCTTATAAAAAACGATAGAATAAGATATTAATGGACTGTGGGCCCGGTTGGCCCCAACAAGGAGGACATCAAATGGATTATACCGGTTTGAAATGCCCTGTGTGCGGCAAACCGTTTACCTCTGAAGACGACATTGTCGTCTGCCCGGAATGCGGCGCGCCCTATCACCGCGCCTGCTATCAGCAAGCCGGGCATTGTGTTTTCGAAGAAAAGCATGGAACCCCGGACGCTTGGAAGCCGCCCGAGGAAGCGCCAAAGGATGAAGAAGAAAAAGCCTGTCCCCGCTGTGGGAAAAAGAATGCGCGCGACGCGCTGTTTTGCGACCAGTGCGGCCAGCCGTTGAGCGGGGCGGAGGCAAATGAGCCGCCCCAGGCCGGATACGCGCCTTACGGCAATACGCCGAACGCCGGCCCTTCTCCGTATCAGAATCCCGGCGCTTCCAATCCACCGCCCTACCAAAATCCCGGCGTTCCCAACACACCGTACAACGGGCCATATCCCTTCGCTTTTGATCCGATGGGCGGGGTGGGCAAAGACGAGCTGTTGGGCGACGGCGTCACAGCCGAGGACGCAGCAAAATTTGTGCAGACCAACCCGCAGTATTACATTCCCACCTTCTTCAATATGAAACGCTATCACCGCAGCCGCTTCAATTTTTCTGCATTTCTCTTTTCCGGCGGCTGGATGCTCTATCGCAAGCAGTATAAATGGGGAGCGATTCTGACGGGCATCATGGCATTGATCTATGTGCTTTCCACCTTTGTTTCCTATCATTTCGCCACGCCGATCATTATGGATCTGATGCAACAGGTGGGCGTCGACATCAATGCCGCCTACCCCACCATGGAACAATCCGTACAGTTTATGTCCCTGCTGATGCAGCAGGCGCCCCTACAGATCTTCCTGGTATGGGTCCCCAGCCTGCTCTCCCTGATCCGCTTTGTTATTATGCTGTTCGTCGGCTTCAATGGAAATCGCATGTACATGAATCACTGTATCCGAAGGATCAGCACCATCCGGGAACAAAACCCAGCGCCCGAGGACTATACTGTCCGGCTGCAGCTGCACGGCGGTGTGAATACGTCCCTCGCGATCTGCCTGCTGATCTGTTACATGATTGTCGTTTACCTCCCGCAGCTCTTTCTCTATTAGCATACAAAATGCCAGTTGCGAAGCATACCGCAACTTTTTACACATAGGCTAAGAACAGACAAGCGCGGACGCAACGCGCGTTCCATCACGACTTAAGGAGGAAATACCAGTGAAGGTTACAAAAGCTGTCATTCCCGCAGCCGGCTTGGGCACGCGCGTGCTTCCGGCCACCAAGTCCATGCCAAAGGAAATGCTGCCGATTGTGGACAAGCCCGCCATCCAGTACATTGTGGAGGAAGCGGTTCACTCCGGCATCACAGACATCCTGATCATCACCAACCGCGGCAAGGGGTTGATCGAGGACCACTTCGACCGCGTCCCGGAACTGGAGGCACGCCTGACAAGCGGCGGCCCTGAGAAAGAAAAAATCCTCAAGGAAATTGTGGACATCTCCCACATGGCGAACATCTACTTTGTCCGCCAAAAGGAGACGCGCGGCCTTGGACATGCCGTCAACTGCGCGCGCTCCTTCGTCGGGAACGAGCCGTTTGCCGTCCTATACGGCGACGACGTCATCATCGGTGAGGACCCCGCCTGCGCCCAGTTGATCCGGGCGTATGAGGAATTCGGCCTTGGCGTGCTTGGCGTTAAAGAAGTGACCGCGGAGGCCATCACAAAATACAGTTCCCTCAAGGTGGACCCCATCCACGACAACTATTATAAATGTACGGACATGGTGGAAAAGCCCACGCCGGACAAAATCATGTCCCTCTTCTCCATCCTGGGGCGTTGTATCCTGACGCCGGACATCTTCGATATTCTGGACAACACCCAGCCTGGCGCGGGCGGGGAAATCCAGCTTACCGACGCAATGGGTACCATGGCGCGCAGCAAAGGGATGGTCGCGGTAGATTTCACTGGCACGCGCTACGACATGGGCAACAAGCTGGGCATCATGCAGGCTTCTGTAGAAGTCGCCCTGCGCCATCCGGAAATTGGCGGCGCATTCCGCGATTATCTGAAAGAACTCAGCAAAACCCTGTGAAATTTTTGTTGACTCGTCGATCTTTCGCTGATATAATAGGTTTGTTAGCCATATAAATGGCTTCTATCCTTGCTCCGGGTATTCATCCGGGGCCTAACGTCCAAAAGGAGGTGCAATACAATGCCTGTAGTAACAAATTCCTATGAGACCGTTTTCATTCTTTCCACGAAGCTGGGAGAGGACGGCATCGCGACCTTGGTGCAGAAGTTCAAGGATCTGATCGCTGCAAACGGTACGGTCGACAACGTTGACGAGTGGGGCAAGCGCAGACTCGCCTACCTGATCAACAAGGAGGCTGAGGGCTATTACGTTCTGATCGATTTCACGAGCGTTCCCGCCTTCACCGCTGAGCTGGACCGTATCTACAAGATCACCGACGGTGTTCTCCGTTCCCTGATCATCAAGAAAGAACCTGAAAAAGCCGAGAAAGAGTGATTGAGATGCTCAACGTTGCTGTTTTGATGGGCCGCCTTGTGGCAGATCCTGAATTGCGCCATACGGCCAACGACATTTCCGTGACGAGCTTTACGCTCGCTGTGGACCGTTCGTATGTAAAGGCCGGTTCCGACAGACAAACCGATTTCATCGATATTGTCGCCTGGCGCGGTACTGCGGACTTCGTATGCAAATACTTCCGCAAGGGACAGCTGGTCGCCGTGCAGGGTTCTATTCAGACCCGCTCTTACACGGACAACCAGGGCAACAAGCGCAAGGCCTTTGAAATCGTTGCGGACAACGTCCATTTCGCCGAATCCAAGCGTGATTCCTCCGGCGGAGGCAACTACGCGGGGAACAACTACGGCGGAAACAACTATGAGAGCAATCCCTACCACTCCAGAACAGAGCCGATGATTCCGGAACAGCCTGCCCCCGCTTATACCAGCGGCAACACAGGCGATTTTGAGGAGATGCCCTCCGACGATGATCTGCCGTTCTGATTTCCCTGCTGATTGAAAAGATTGAAAAAGGAGGTTTCCATCATGGCATACGGTGATAGACCCGAGCGCGACAACCGTCGTCCGGGCGGACGCAAAGGCCGCAAGAAGGTTTGTGGTTTCTGCGTAGATAAAATCGAAAACATCGATTACAAAGATGTCGCGAAACTGCGCCGTTTCATCTCTGAAAGGGCAAAGATTCTGCCCCGCAGAGTGACCGGCACCTGCGCGCGCCACCAGCGTCAGCTGACTGTGGCGATCAAGCGCGCCCGTCATCTTGCGCTGCTCCCGTTCAGCAGTGACTGATTTCATAAAAATATTGCGGGCCGTACGGCTCAGCAGATGGAAGATGCGGGTGCGTTTGCGCCCGCATCTTTTTCGTATCATCCGGATATGCCCGCATTTCCTTTTCCCTATTATTTTGCATTCTATTCAGTCGGGCGTCTCCAGATCAGAACAGGAGTCTTTTTCATGTTAATCGACGCACACATCCATATGTTTTCAGAAAAAATTGCGCAGAAGGCGCTGAACAATCTCTCCAACATTTGCAAAAGCCCCTATTTTACGAACGGCACGCTGGCGGACAC
>DBFXIC010000371.1:0-3382 GCA_048455095.1 Anaeromassilibacillus sp. | reverse complement strand
GGACCACCATGACCCGCATTTATCTGGTGAATGACCAAAAAGAAATCGTGGCGTCCGGCCGGAAAAAGGTGGGGGTGCGGGACACCTCGATCACCGGCAGCCGTGACAAACTGCGAAACGGCGTCACGGAGTTGTTTTTTGAGATTCTGCGGGAACATCAGATCCCTGCGGATCAGGTGGCGTTCGCCATCGCTTCCGGCATGATCACCTCGGAGGTGGGATTGATCGAAATCCCGCATCTCGTCGCGCCGGCCGGGCTGCCTGAGCTTTCCGACGGGATTTTGGAGGTTGCCGACCAGTCCGTGCTGCCTCTGGGCAGGCCGGTCTATTTTATCCGGGGCGTGCGCAACCGCTATCCGGAACCGGTACGCGCGCAGAATCTGCGTCAGGTGGACTTTATGCGCGGCGAGGAGGTGCAGTGTATCGGGATCATGAACCAGTACAGCCTTCCCTATCCGTGCAATCTGGTTGCGCTGTCCTCACACACCAAGATCATGTACATCAACGAAGCGCGTCAGATCGAAGCAAGCGCCACCACCATTAGCGGCCAGTTTTACGAGGCTATGGTCAGCTCCACCAACATCGGCAAAAGCATCGTGCCCGTTGAAGGCGAGGAAGCCGGCGGCTACGGGTATGAGGAATTGATTGAAATTGCGGCGGACTGCGTGCATCATGCCGGACTGGGCAGAACCATGCTGATGCCCAGGTTTCTCCAGGTGTTGATGAAAACAAACAGCTCTGAACGGCAGATTTTTGTGGACGCGGCCATCGCGGCGGATGACCTGAAGGCCTTTCATGAGATGCGCAGTCAGGGATATCACAGCGACTTTTACCTGCTCTACGGCCATGAGAGCCGGTGCAGGATGTATACATATATGCTTAAAAAGGAGTTTGGCCGGCAGCTTGAGATTAAAAGCGTTCACAGCAAGGAGGACCTTGACCGGATGACCGTCGACGGCTCCATAGCGGTCGCCCTCGAACGCATACAGCGCGGCAAATCATTGGAAAGGATGATGTAAGATGTTTCAGATGTATGGCGTGGTGCCGCCCATGGTCACACCTTTTCGTGAAAACGGCGAGGTGGATTATGAAGGGCTGTCCGCATTGGTCCAATTTTTATCCGGACAGGTGGATGGGCTGTTCATCAACGGCTCCTACGGCGGCGGCGTGCTGATGACGGAGGAGGAGCGCAAAGGGGTGGCAGAAGCCACGCTCAAGGCCGCCCAGGGCAAAATCCCGGTGATCGTCCACGTGGGCACAGCCGACAGTCTCAGCGCCGCACGCCTGACGGAACATGCCGTCCAATGCGGCGCCGCCGCGGTGGCGGCCGTGGGACCTTACTATTTTAAGCATTCCAGCGAGGACATCTGCGACTATTTTCATGCGCTGGTGGACGCGGCAAAGGGCCGCGTTCCGGTCTATGTCTACAACAACCCTCAATTCCAGGGATATCCTATGGAACTGGAGCTGATCCGCACGCTGAAAGAGAAAGTGGGCGTCAGCGGAGTCAAGGACGCCACCTTTGACATCCAGGCCATGGCCAAGTACATGCGCCTTTTAAAAAGCGACGCCTTCGACGTGGCTCTCGGCACGGAGGCGATGTGGCTGCCCGCGTGCGTCCTGGGCTGCAAGGCGTTCATCCCCGGAATCGGCAACGCCTTCCCCGAAATCTGCCGAAAGATGTTTTCAGAGGGGATGGCCGGCGATATAAAAGCCTGCCGCAAAACGCAGTTTGAAGTCAATGAAATGCGCGATATCATGTATCTGGCGCGCTCGACGCAGCTGGCCATCTATGCCATGCTGGAGCTGCGCGGCATTGTAAAATGCTATCCCCGCCGGCCCTTTGTCCCGGCCACGCAGGAGGAAAAAGAAAAAATAAAAATCCGGCTAAAGGAATTGGGGCTTCTCTGAACAGCTATAGCCATCCCCCACACATCTAAATTGAACGGAGGACTTCATTATGAAAACTGGCAAACGGATTGCTTTGGCCCTTGCAGCAGCGGTTTTTACAAGCGGCCTTCTGGCCGGCTGCTCCGGCGCTTCCGGTTCCGCAAACAGCGCGGCGCCGGCTGGGTCCGCCGCTTCGGACGGCGGAGAACAGGCCGCTTATACCCTGAAAGTGGCCGTGGGGATCCCCCAGTCGCATAAGGATATCGGCGCCAAGTTCAAAGAGGTGGTCGAATCGCGCACCAACGGTCAGATCCAGGTCAATGTGTTCGCCGACAACTCTCTGGGCGCCGACCGCGAGGTACTGGAGGCCACTCAGATCGGCGATATCGACATCACTTTGTCAAACGTCGCCCCCTTAGCAGCCACTTACAGCGATCTGTACCTGTTCGACGCGCCTTTCCTGTTCGAAACGCGTGAAAAAGCCTTTGAAATTCTGGATGGAGAGATCGGCCAAGAGATCGCCAAGGGACTGGAGAGCAAAAATCTTAAGATCCTGTCCTATCCGGAAAACGGCTTTCGCAACATGACCGCCAACCGGGAAATTCATACCCCCGCGGACATGAGCGGCCTGAAAATCCGCGTCATGGAAAACAACATTCAATTGGCCACCTGGAAAGCCCTGGGCGCCAACCCCACGCCGATGGCCTTCAACGAGGTGTTCACCGCCTTGCAGCAGGGCACCATCGACGCACAGGAAAACCCGGTGGAGCTGATTTACGACAACAAGCTAAACGAGGTACAAAGCTATCTCATTATGACCAAGCATATGTATAATCCGCTGGTCCTGGCGATGAACCTTGAAAAGTTTAACAGCCTGCCCGATGAGTTTCAGCAGATTGTCCTTGACGCGGCCAGGGAAGCGACCGAATACGAGCGGACGACCGCCCCGCAGTATGAACAGCAGGCATTGGACGCCATCGCCAAGGATGCGACCACCCAGATCATAGAGCTGACGCCGGAGGAAACAGCGCAGTTTCAGCAGGCCGTCCAAAGCGTGAACGACATTGTGCGCAATGAAATGGAGCATCCCGAACTGTTTGACCGGACCCTGGAGCTATTGCAGGAGGAATAAACTTGCGCAGGGCGGGCAGGCAAACTGCCCGTCCATTCAGAAGGGACAAGGGGTGAAACAATGCTGAAAAAAATTGACAACCATTTGGAGGACCTTTTGATGGTCGTCCTTTTGTGTGTGATGAGTCTTTTAATCTTCGTCCAGGTCATTATGCGCTATATCTTCAACAATTCTCTGAGCTGGTCGGAGGAACTGGCCCGCTATTTGTTTATCTGGATGGTCTACCTGGCCATCGGCTATGCCGCCAAGCAGCGCAAGCATATTAAAATCGACGCCGCCTTGTGGCTGTTTCCCCAACGAATTCGTCCTTATATTTGCATTGTGGGGGATATCGTCGTACTGTTGTTTTCCGCCTTCATC
>DBFXIC010000370.1:0-2569 GCA_048455095.1 Anaeromassilibacillus sp. | reverse complement strand
GGATGGCCATGGGAACGAAAAAAGCTCCGTCTCATGGCCGTTTGGGCCAAGAGACGGAGCTTTAAAAATCAGCTTCGCGGTACCACTCTTGTTGCCGGGAAACACCCGGCCGCTTCGTGCCATCAGCCTGCAAAACAGGCGAACAGCCTGACATGATAACGGTGTCAAACCCGGCTGCGCCTACTTTGCGAATGCATTTCAGCTTGCTGCTCGGGGGCCAGTACGCATCACGCCCGGCGCTGTTTTTCACCAGCCAACAGCTCTCTGCGGCTCGGGACTGTGTGCGGTTTCCCCGTCGTTGCATTTTTTCATATTGCTATTATTTTAATGGCCCGCGCGAGGTTTGTCAAGAGTTTTTTAGATGAGAAGTTTGATATATCAGCACCTATAAAAGCTCTTTAATGAGTGCAAACCAATATACTTGATTGTAAGTGGCGGCAATAGCGTCTTTTGAAACAGATTCTCCCCGTTCACGGCGAAGAAAAATTGGGTGGATACGAAGGAATTCTTCAAATGTGAGCCTGCGAGGAGAAGATATATGGCATGAGGGAATATGCGATTGGGCATTGCTTACAAAAATGAAATTGTTTTTTGCGCATGCGCAAAACCAGAGAGGCGTACGTTGAGAACGTGGAACAGTATGAAATTCACAAGGGTGGAAAGAGTATGGAGCATATGCTTCCAAAGGCTATACATTTGATTGTCAGTCACTTTTGTCACCTCGGCTTCAGCCTACATTGATGTGCGCCTGGGGCTGTACGGCCCGGCGTGCTGCAGCACTGTCCTTGCGGGCGGAAAGGCTGATGGCCAGCGAAACCGGCCCCACGCGGCCGATGAACATCGTCAGCATCGTCACCACGCGGGCAAAGGGGTTCATCAACGGCGTCACACCCACTGAAAGCCCCACGGTGCCGAAGGCAGACACAGCTTCAAACACGCTGTTCACCTCGTTCAGCTCCGGCCCGGTATTGTAGAACAGCGTCATGGAGGCAGCAATCACAGCGAACAGAGAGAGCATCAGGATGGTGAGCGATTTATATACGGTTTTATGGTCGATGCGGCGGCCGAAGATCATGGCCTCGTCCCGGCCGCGGACGACGCTGGCCACGGCCAGAAGCACCACGCTGAGCGTGGTGACCTTGATGCCGCCGCCCGTGCCGCCCGGCGCCGCGCCAATGAACATGAGCAGAGACATGAAGATCTTGGTGAAATTCGTCATATCCCCCAGCGGGATGCTGTTGTAGCCCGCTGTGCGGGCGGAGACAGACTGGAACGCCGCGTTGGTGATCTTGTCGAACAGGTTCATCGGCCCCAGCGTGAGCGGATTGTTATACTCCATGAACAGGATGCCCGCAGTGCCCAGCAGGAGCAGCCAGCCGGTGATCCACAAAACCAGCTTTGTGTGTGTGCGCAGGTGGTGTGTACGGTGGTAGGCCGAAAGGTCCTGCCAGACAAGAAAGCCCAGTCCGCCGCTGATGATGAGCAGTGAAATAACAGCCAAAACGTACGGATTGCTCTGATAAGGAATAACGCTGCCGCCCGGCATGACGCGGCCCAGGATATCGAACCCCGCGTTGCAGAACGACGAGATGGAAATGAACACCGAGATGAAAATACCATCCGCACCGAACTGAGGGACGAACACAAGAGCAAGCAGCGCCGCACCGATGGCCTCGAAAACAAAGGCGACCTTCATAACGAACTGCAGCAGCGCCCGGGCCTGGCTGGCGTCCGAAAGGTTGATGCTCTCGCTGGCAAGGCGAAGGCTTTTGAAGCCCAGCCGACGCCCGACGGCAATGTTGAAAAATGTGGTAAGCGTTACCAGCCCCAGCCCGCCCACCTGAATGAGCAGCAGGATGACTACTTGGCCGAACGTGGAGAATTGCGTGTAGGTGTCAAATACCACAAGGCCCGTCACGCAGGTGGCGGAGGTAGCGGTGAACATGGCGTCCAGCATGTCCAGCATCTGTCCGTCCCGGTTGGAGACGGGCAGCATCAGCAGCAGCGTGCCGCACAGGATAACGGCAAGAAAGCTGCCGACGATCAACCGGGTAGGGTTGGTGTTTTTGCGCCGGGCGTTGTGGGAAAGCGCCTCGGCCAGAGAAAACCCCTTCAACAGAACACCTCATTTTGCGTGTTTGCATAGAATAATAGGTTATTAACAGGAACCGCCTGTTTTTTTGCATGCTATTAATATACACTACCTCCGGAGCAAATACAACCGCCAAAGGCGGAGGAAATGAACAAAAGCCGATTTCGCAGCGCGGGCTTGCAATTTTTTTACCGTGCCTTTATAATGGAATAGCTGCAGAAATGCGGCGGTTTTGTCTCCGTAGCTCAGTTGGATAGAGCGAACGCCTCCTAAGGTTATGCTCTACCGGCCGCCTTACGATGAAAAGTGATCGTTACCAATTTTAATTGAATAGATGTCTCTGTAGCTCAGCAGGATAGAGCGTTCGCCTCCTAAGCGAAAGGCCGTGGGTTCGAATCCCGCCAGGGACGCCAGCAAACACGCCGAAAACCTTTGATTTATCAGGGTTTTCGGCTTTTCTTATTTCTGCGGCTTTTG
>DBFXIC010000369.1:0-6787 GCA_048455095.1 Anaeromassilibacillus sp. | reverse complement strand
GCTATAGGAAGATATATAAAAGGATTTATAATTGCGTATGATTGAAAACAATGATTTGTTAACACCGTCGTCACCAGGCAGTAGGTTTTAGCTTTCTTTATCGGTGCAGACCTGACCACGTTTCCCATATCATGGGTAAATTTCCAGCCCCAATCTGGCCGGTATGCAGATCTTTTGGGGCAGCCCCGACGACATGCTCCACCGGCACCTTACCGGACATCAGCTCCTAACCTTGGGTAGAAGGTCAGTTTCCTCTACCTCAACCCGAGGTCATCCTCAGTGTGACCCTTCTGTGTCCCGCAACTCAGTATCCTTGTGACCGTCATGCCTATGATGCCGATCCTGTTCATTGCCTTCTATACGTCCTCAAAACTTGTCAAAAAATCTCCCACGCCGCCATTCAACAATCACCGCACACTGAACAACAGATCGCCATAGGTCGGATACGGCCAATACTTTTCACCCACAGTGCTTTCGATTTCGTCCGCAATGGCGCGGGTCTTTTCCATTTGCATCAGTACTGGGGAACGGTAATACTTCGCGCTCTGTTCCACATCGGACAAACGGTCTGCGCCTTCGATGGCCTGCTCCAAAGCCTCCATCCCTTTGTATAAGTCAGCGGTCAGGTTGGAGAGCTTCTTGAGTAGGGTTTCCTCCAACTCGCAGGAGATGTCCGCACAAAGCTGTTTCTTATTGATCGCTTCCTTGCTCAAATCCTTCATATAGGAGCATGCCGCGGGCAGAATGTCTTTCTTGATCATATCCACCATGGTGAGCGCTTCAATATGAATCTGCTTACAATAGTTTTCTAATTGGATTTCACAGCGGGAACGGATCTCCGTTTCAGAGAGCACATTGTGTTTCTCAAATATGGCCACATTCTCTGCGTGTGTGTAGTATGGCAGCGCATCCGCCGCGGACTTAAGATTCAGCAGGCCGCGTCTTTCGGCCTCTTCAACCCACTCCGGCGCATAGTTGTTGCCGTTAAAGACAATGCGCTTGTGGTCGCGGTATGCATGACGGATGATGTGGTTCAGCTCTTTATTGAAATCCTCCGCCTTCTCCAAACGGTCCGCATATTTGCACAGCGTATCCGCCATGATGGTGTTGAGCATCATATTGGGGCACGCGATGGAAACCGTGGACCCCAGCATCCGGAATTCAAACTTGTTGCCGGTGAACGCAAACGGCGACGTTCGGTTGCGGTCGGTGGCATCCCTGGGGAACTTGGGCAGGACATCCACGCCGATATTCATCTCCGCCTTACCCTTCTGATCATATTCACTCTTGTGCTCGATCGATTCCAGAATCCCGGTCAATTCATCACCCAAGAAAATGGAGATGATGGCAGGGGGCGCTTCGTTGGCCCCCAATCGGTGGTCGTTTCCAGCGCTTGCAACAGAGAGGCGGAGTAAATCCTGATGTTCGTCGACCGCCTCAATAATAGCTGTCAGGAAGAGCAGAAATTGTGCGTTCTCCTTCGGGGAGTCGCCTGGCTCCAGCAGGTTGATGCCGGTATCGGTGCAGATGCTCCAGTTATTGTGCTTTCCGCTGCCGTTCACGCCTGCAAAGGGCTTTTCATGCAGCAGACAGGCAAGGCCGTGCTTGGCTGCGACTTTCTTCATAATCTCCATGGTCAGCTGGTTGTCGTCCGTCGCCACATTGCCGGTCGTAAAGATTGGGGCCAGCTCGTGCTGCGCCGGGGCAGCCTCGTTGTGCTTTGTCTTTGCAAGGATGCCCAGTTTCCAAAGCTCTTCATCCAGATCCTTCATATACGCGGACACGCGGGGCTTGATGACGCCGAAGTAGTGATCTTCTAATTCCTGTCCTTTCGGCGGCTTTGCGCCGAACAGCGTGCGGCCTGTATAGACCAGATCTTTGCGCTTTTTGTACATCGCTTCGTCGATCAGGAAATACTCCTGTTCGGGGCCAACCGTGGTATGGATCCGGCTGGCCGGCGTGCCAAACAACTTTAAAATGCGCATCACTTGTTTATTGAGCGCACTCATGGAGCGAAGAAGAGGCGTTTTTTTATCCAGCGCTTCGCCGCCGTAGGAGCAAAATGCGGTAGGGATGCAGAGGGTTCCGTCTTTGATAAAGGCGTCGGAGGTGGGATCCCACGCGGTATATCCGCGCGCCTCAAAGGTCGCACGCAGGCCACCGGATGGGAAACTGGACGCATCCGGCTCCCCTTTGATGAGCTCTTTTCCAGAAAACTCCATCATCACCCTTCCGTTTTCCACCGGGCAAATAAAGCTGTCGTGCTTTTCCGCCGTGATGCCGGTCATCGGCTGGAACCAGTGGGTGTAATGGGTCGCGCCCTTTTCCAAAGCCCATTCCTTCATTGCGTTGGCGACTACATTGGCCACCTGTGAATTGAGGGGTTCGCCCTGTTCGCGTGTCTTTTTTAGTGCTTTGTATGTCTCTTTGGGCAAACGTTCTTTCATCACTGTTTCGTTGAAAACCAAGCTGCCAAAGATTTCCGGCACACTCCCATTGCTCATCAAAAGTCACTCCCTACATAAAATTGAACATCTTCCTTACCATCTGCCGAACCGGGTCCCCTATAGAATGATTGTCCGCTCCGGCAGGCAAACAACTTGAAAAAGACAAAAGACGCTGCGGGGCCAATCCCCACAGCGCCTTTGCTGTTATGGCCTTTATTATAAGCCTGATAGTCCCCTGCTGTCAACCAGAAAAAGGAATCCGCAGGGTTCAACAACCCAAATTCTACATTTTCCTGTACATTTGTGTTTTTTACAAAATACATTTTTATAAACATATCAAATAAAAATCGCAGAATATCATCGATAAACTCTTAAAAAGCAGCAGATTATCCCTTTTTTCTCCATCAAGAATGATTCAAATATTCATTGACCATCTCTTCTGGGACCATATTGCCGCCGGTGGCCCACGCAATATGCACAGCCTGCCCCATATACGGCGTAAGCCCTTCTCTTTTGATATACGCTTTCATGGCGTCTCCATGAAGGAATGCAGCAAAAGACGCGCAGGCGGACGGCTCAATAAAGATTCCCTCCCGTTGGTACAGCGCCTTCATCAACCGGTACAATGTTTCGTCCCGAATGGTGCAGATGCCATCCAGTTCTTTTTCCATCACTTTTCCTACAAAGGCGGAAGGCCGTCCGACTGCCAGACCATCGGCGTCGGTTTTTCCGTCGATTCCAAAATCCTGCACGCTTATCCGGTCATGCAGCCCGGTTGCCATTCCCAGCAGCATGCAACAGGCCGCCACCGGCTCTGTAAAAAAGCAATGGACATTGTCCCCATAGGCTTCCTTTAATCCGTAGGCCACCCCGCCTGGGGCCCCGCCAATCCCACAGGGCAAATATACAAACAGGGGATGCTTTTTGTCTATGGTGACGCCTCTCTCTTCAAGCTGCTTTTTCAGCCTTTCACCCGCCACGCTGTAGCCCAAAAACAAATCTTCGGAATTTTCATCGTCCACAAAATAGCTTTTGGGATTTCTATTTGAATTGGCTCTGCCCTCTTTGACCGCTGCACAATAATCGGCGGTATATTCTTTGACAGTCACCCCTTTGCTCCGCAAGAGATCCTTTTTCCACTGTTTGGCGTCCGCCGACATGTGCACCACCACCTGAAATCCCAACTGCGCACTGATGATTCCAATGCTCAAACCCAGATTCCCCGTTGAACCGACCTGAACGGTATACTGCTGGAAAAATGTTTTCATCTCATCCGTGCCCAGTTTCCTGTAGTCGTCCTCCTGTGTAAGCAGCCCCTCTCTAACCGCCAGCTTTTCCGCATGCTTCAGCACTTCATAGATGCCGCCTCTCGCTTTGATGGAACCGGAAATGGGGAGATGGCTGTCCATCTTTAAAAATAACCTTCCCGCCAAATCCGCGTGATCAACGTGATTTAAATACGCCTTCATTGCGGGGATTTCTTTTAAAGGCGATTCGATGATTCCATTCATCGCCGCTGTTTCTGGGAATACCTGCGCCAGATACGGCGCGAACCGCTCCAGCCTTTGTGAAGCATCCCTTATTTTTTCCGGGGAAATCACACCATGCCGACTGTCTCTTCCAGAACACTTTTTGTCGTTTATCCAAAAAACAGGGTGTAACTGCACCGCTTCCCGCACTTCTGGAATTTTTTCGATATACTCTTTGATGTTCATATCCATCTCCCCTTCGATTCTGCCAAAAGCCTCTATAAAAACGTTCAAAACACTCGCTGGAATCCGTTTGGAATGCATCGCTCAGCCTTTCTCATGACGTATTCGGCAGGATGAATCTGCTTTTAGAACCTCATAAGAAAACAGTTCCGAAAGAAAAGCTCTTCCGGAACTGTCTGCAGATCATAAAATTAAATTCTTAAAGACAGCACGGCGCACCTTATGTTGCGCTGCGCAGGCCCGCGGCCACCAGATTGGCATTATGCTGTTCCAGTGTCTGCGCAAAATAGGATACACCCGCCGCGGAGTGGCAGAAATAATAGTAATTTGTTACAGCCGGGTTCAACGCCGCCTGGATGGACTCGACGCTCGGATTGCAGATCGGCCCTGCGGGAAGTCCTTCAATGTTATAAGTATTATATGTGCTCTGGAACGCCGGGAACTGTGAGGGTACGTTTCCCTGCGCACGGTACGGATAGTACATGGTGGAATCCGCCTGTAAACGGTACACATTGACCGTATTTCCGGATTTCAGACGGTTTGTGAACACAGAAGCCACATTTGCACGGTCTGTTGCAGTGCTCTCCCGCTGTACAATCGACGCCAGCGTCATAACCTGTTCTTTGGTCAGGCCCGCCGCGTTCTGCCAGTTTACATTGGCCGTTTTATTCTGATAATTATCCAGCATCGCCTTCAAAACGCTGTTGACGTTCTGGCCCTTCCAAAAATTGTATGTATCCGGATACAGGTATCCCTCCAGCTTGTAATAACGGCTGTCCGCGTTCGCAATGGAGGAAATAAAGGGATAACTATCAAATGCATTGCTGTTTGACGCATCAAACACACTCTTCATGGTGCAAACGCCTGCGCGCTCCAAGGCCTGGGCCGCTTCGCGAAGGGTGGAACCCTCGGGAATACGCACGTTGACAGTGCCGGTCTCGTCGCCTACCTTCACAGAGAGCATGTTCTCCGTGTTGGCATACCGCAGATAAATCGTTGCCAGGCCTTCCTTGAGTCCACTGATCTCATACAAATAGCGTCCATCGGCCTTTTTTACATATTTTCCAACAGCAACGTCCGGATTCGAGGATACTGCATCCGGCGGCGTACCACGGTCCGGGATGACGGTAACCGCCAGATAGTACTTGTTTGCCGTTGTTTTCAGTTCACAGCTCGCGGTATCCAAACGGATTACCGGGCTTGCCGCTGCGACGGATACCGCAGCTTCCGCCGTCACCGGTATATTGGTTACAGCTACCCCGCCCATACAGAGTGCGCAAAGCGCCAGGGCAACGCATCTTTTTGCCAAATCCTTACGAAATTTCATAGAAATACTCCTTTTGTCTCATTCCCTATTGAACTTGTTTCCAGTATATCCTGCATTTACGCACCTTGCAAGCGTCTTTGCGGAAACAAATTGTAAATTTTCTTGCCAGTCCCTACTTGCGTTCAATCCCGGCTGCACGGCCAATGACATTTGTCAGGCATCCAAACAAAATATTGGCATAATACGTCACAAGACGCCACAGCAAAATTGCCGGGATAATCGTCGGGCCAAAGAAGGTTCCAAAGAAAAGATAGAAGCTCCCCTCTGCGCCGCCGGAGGAACCCGGCAACGGGATGAAGGCGGAAACCATGGTCACGAAAATCTGCGCCGCCAGCATAGTCAACACCGTCGCGTCAGAATTGATCGGCAAATTGAAGCTCCGGTAAATAAAATAGGGGATCAGGCCTGCCAAGGTGATCTGCACCACGGTAAAAAAGCCCGCGCGCAGATAGACGCTCAACGAAGTCCCCATTGTCTTTGCACTTTTATGGAACATCGACATCTGCCCATGAATTTTCTTATAGCGCGCCACCGGGTGGCGGCACAGACGGAAACGGTACAAATTTCTCAGCGTAAATCGCAGGAACCTGTCCGTTGACTTTTCACTCAGCATAAAGAGGGTGACCGCTAAAATAAACGTCCCATTTGTCACCAATCCAATCACTGTAACAAAGGAAAAATTGCTCACATTATGCTGGAAATATCCCAAGCGCAAAACAACCATCACCATCGCATAGACCACCATGAGCGCCTGGTATACAAGTGTCTTCATCGCCACGATGGAACCTGCTTTGCCGGTATCCACCCCCATTTTGTTCATGGAATACATCTGCATCGGCTGACCACCCGTGGCAAAGGGCGTTAGGGCGCTGTAGAGCAAGCCCGTCATTGCAATATGAAACGACTGAGAAAATTTCCATTCTGGATATAGATGCCTGCAAAAAACACCCAACACATAGGTTTCCAGCAGCCATCCCCCCACCATTGCACCCAGTGTGACGAACAGCCACTCCCAGCGGATACTCGAAGCAATATGTCCCAACGCCGTGATGCCATCCGTTGTAAACAGAAAATAAAACAAAACACCCACTGAGATGGCAATCGTCAGAATGGCCAGCAGATTCTTTTTGATCACTCTTAAAATTTTGGCCCCCATGATCGTCCCCCGTATTTCTAAAGCGCCTGCAAAGCAGCCGCCTTTTATGCCCGATAGGCAACTTCTTTTTATTCTATAACAGTTTGCTGAAATATACAAGCAGAAAGTGTTCGGCGAAAGGGCACCCGCCCGCAGCCCGATGCAT
>DBFXIC010000368.1:0-10463 GCA_048455095.1 Anaeromassilibacillus sp. | reverse complement strand
CCTGGCGGGGATTATTGCCAATGAAATGGGCGTGAATATAAAGATTACTTCGGGCCCGGCAATTGAAAAGCCGGGGGAGATGGCGGCTATTCTGAATAATCTGCAGGAGAATGACGTTCTGTTTGTGGATGAAATCCACCGCTTTAATAAGGCGCAACAGGACGCGTTTCTTCCGTTCGTCGAGCGGGGAAGCATTATTCTGATCGGCGCGACAACGGAAAATCCCTCGTTTGAAATCAATTCCGCGCTTCTGTCCCGCTGCAAGGTGTTCGTCCTACAGGCGCTGACAGCGGAAAATTTACAGCAGCTTTTGTGGCGCGCTGTTGAGGACCCGCGCGGCTTCGGCGGGGAAAAAATCCAGATTTCCAGGGACATGCTGGCCATGATTGCCAATTTTGCAAATGGGGATGCGCGCACCGCATTGAATACACTGGAAATGGCGGTGCTCAACGGCGAGCGGACCACGTCCGGCGTCGAGGTTGGGCCGGAGATTTTGAAACAGTGCATTTCTAAAAAGTCGCTGCTCTACGATAAGAACGGTGAGGAACATTACAACCTGATCTCCGCGTTGCACAAATCCATGCGCAACAGCGACCCAGATGCCGCCATCTATTGGCTGGCGCGGATGTTGGAGGCCGGGGAGGACCCGCTCTACATCGCGCGGCGGTTAATCCGGTTTGCCAGCGAGGATGTGGGCATGGCGGATAGCAGGGCGGTCGAGATCGCCACATCGGTCTATCAGGCATGCCATTTTATCGGTATGCCGGAATGCAGCGTACATTTGACCCATGCGGTGACGTATCTTTCGCTGGCCCCGAAATCGAACGCTCTCTACATGGCATATGAGGCGGCCAAGCGCGACGCGTTGGAGATGTTGGATGAGCCGGTGCCGCTGCAAATCCGCAACGCGCCCACCAGCCTAATGAAAGAACTGCACTATGGCGAAGGCTACCAGTACGCCCATGACACAGAGGACAAGCTGACGACCATGCAGTGCCTGCCCGATTCGTTGCAGGGGCGCAAATATTACGTCCCCACGGCGCAGGGGTCCGAGGCGCGCGTACAGGAGCGCCTGCGGCAGATCGAGGCGTGGCGTGAGAAGATGCAGGAGAAAGAAAACAGGTGAAGGTCGGACAGAAAACAAGACTTCCCCTGCCCGGTGGTGCGCGCATCGGACATTATAGAACAAACGGCGCAGGGCAGGGAGCGCATGCGATTCCGCATTTCGCGCCGTTTTTAAAATAGCATTTTAAAATGAAGGCGTAATCATAAAAAAGAGCAGGAATTGATTCCTGCTCTTTTTTCAAACAACCCCATTATAATAAAGCGGAACTTTAAATTTAAAGGGCTTCAAAAAACTTCGATAAAAGACTTCCGCCGCGAGTATGCAGCCAATCGAACGGAAAATCCATCCCATGCGTAACCCGTCCACCGCGAGGAAGGAATATGTTGAAAAAATGCCCAATAAAAGTGCGAGCATAATACAAAAGAATAAAGAAATAACCTGGAACGCAAATGGCATTCAGGCGCAGTCCAGACTCTGACTGTTATAGAATAAATACTCGTCGTCGGCGCGGGCGATCCGACCGAAAACAGAAAAAGAGTCCAGATGCAAACTGCGTCCAGACTCAGTCTGGTGGGGAGTGTTGACAAAATAGATCCCCGTTCCGGCGCAGGCGCAAAAGAAAACACACCCCACAAAGTGAGGTGTGTGACTTGGGAACGGCAACTTGCCGCTGGCGGAAGCGGTGGGATTCGAACCCACGAGACGTTGCCGTCTACCTGATTTCGAGTCAGGCCCGTTATGACCACTTCGATACGCTTCCGTGTAAAAATATGCAGTTTTGGCAAAGTACTCCGTCGCTTGCGCGTGGCTCAAATGGCCGTCGCAATTGCGCTCTGAAAGGCAAATGAATAGGCATTTCAAAAAAAAGTCCTCAAAGACAACAGGAAGAATCATTCAAAACGCTTTGCTTTGCCAAGGCGAATATCTACATTTTAAATAGGAACGTCTGAAAAGTCAAGCAATTTTGCAGGATTCCACCGGATATGGTAAAAGATTTGCACAAAACCAGAGGAAAGCTGTGCCGCCGTATGCGCCGACCTGCCATGCTTTGAGACGATTCCTAAAAATCAGGTGATGAGTATAGCGTACATAAAGAACGCGCTTCTGGCAAGGTTGGTCCAGTGCGGGGCCGGCAGGGAGGGCGAGGACGGCACGTTCACGGTTGCATTCGTGATCGTAAACTGTACCTGGGTCCCCTATGGGGAATTCTTCCGCGTTAGCGAAGGTGGCAGCGTGCGCCGGATGGGAGACTTCCGTCCTTTTGCGCAGGGCCGCCCAAATTGACTCAGAAGGAAGCGATAAGCGCTGTAGGTGGCCGGAAGGAATCATCCTGCCGCTTCAATGGTGCGCGCTGCTGCCGCATCGGGGGGTAGTTCAATGGGGGAGGCTGCATCGCGGTTGGAAATTTCGCCGGACAGGATACTTTTTGAGACGGAAACCTTCACACGGTCCCCGCTGATTTTGCTGAATACATCGTTCAATACTTCTGTGGTGTCCAGTTCTGCACGGAGGAGAAACCCGGTCTCCTTTTCAATCAGGCAGTAGCCATAGACCGGCGGCGCGGCGTCCAACAACTCCTGCACCAGTGTCTGGGAGCCGCCGCCCATCCCGCTGGCTGTGGCGATGGCTTCGATAGAAGAGCGGAGAGCTTCCACAGGAAAGGTGAGTTCCAGTTTATAGGCGGGCGCGCCGTCCACGGGTTCCTCCCGGACCAGGTGCGGGTCGGTCGCGTCCTTCAACAGGCGGAGAAGCTCGATCTGCTCCAGCGGCGTGGTATTCAGCGTCTCGGCGGGGGTGCGGAGCCAGCCACCGTCCGATTCTGCGTAAAACCAGCATTGTCCGTTTTCCGTCATGGTGTACGTGACCAAAGGGTTCCCCGTCCCGGTGTCCTGGGTGCTTTTCAGGCAAAACGGGTCTGCAAAATAGACGGATGAGACCTCCGAGTGGAACTGCTGTTTTTCAGCACCCACGCTGAATTCCAGATCTCTGGAAAAACTGGCCTCGCAGCTTTCCATGGCATTTGCCTGCGCGAGCGCCTCGCGCAGGAGGACCGCCGGGTCCGGCTGGTCCACTGGGGAACAGGCTATACACAAAACCGAAATCCAGAGGGCAAGGGCCATGGCAGCAAAAGTCCATTGTTTTTTCATGGGGGATCCGCCTTCCTTTATACATAGAATCATGCACACGCTTTGAAGGGTGTGCGGAAACGATTTCCTACAAATGGAAATACCTCAATAAATTATGTAATATAGTAGCAAACAATTTGTAAATTCGCAAGGCAAACGGTGTCGTGAACTTGACATAAATCCCGCCAAAGGGTATCATGTACCATGTATAGCCGTGAACATTTATTAGGTAGTAGAATGCGGTTAGAGCGGCTTTTGACTATGTTTTTGCAGATCAAGAAAAGGGGTTTTTCAGTTGAATCGTGTCAAAGAAGCAGCCATGGAGATGGCCTCCCTTTCTGTGTATAAGGGGATTTTAAATCGGACGGTTCCAAAGGCGTTTTACCGCCTGCTTTGGGCAGCGGAAGGCAGTTCGTTGGAATCGTTTTTGAATGCATGGGGCGACTTTTTTAACGTGTTGTGCATGCGTGGATACAGTGAAAATCTGGCGGGATGCATCACCGGCACCGCACTGTTCGATGAAAACGCATTTTCCCTTGCGGCGGCGGGCGGGACGGCCGTTTTGCCGGAGGAGGTGCGCCGCGCGGTGCGGCGGGATCTCTCGGTGATCCGGGATGTCGCTTCGATCACGCCACAGGAGATCAAGGAGCACTGCGCCTTTGCAGCGGACGTGGCTGCATTAAACCTGCCGGAGTGGAAGACCGGTGAGCCGGCGGCGGCGCTCGACGGTGATCTGGATCGCTGCATCACCAAGATGGCGGAATACTACCGCTCCAACGGATGCGGCATGTATGCACGTTACCGCGCCTTTATCTGGCGGGATCACAGCATCCAGCCCGTGGCCTATCCGGACGGCCAGCGCCTTTCGGAGCTCAAGGGCTACGAAATCCAGAGGAAGCTGGCCATCGACAACACGTTGGCGTTTTTGCAGGGCCTGCCCGCGAACAACTGCCTGCTGTACGGCGACCGCGGCACGGGCAAATCCTCCACGGTCAAGGCCATGCTCAACGAGTTTTATCCGCAGGGATTGCGTGTGATTGAAATCCCCAAGGAATCGCTGATGGACTTCCCGGCCCTGGTGGATCAGATCGCCGCCATTCCGCTCAAGTTCATCATCTTTATCGACGACCTGTCCTTCTCCCAGCAGGACGACACCTATGCCGCTCTCAAGGCGGTGCTGGAGGGTGGTCTGGCCGTGCGGCCGGAAAACGCCCTGATCTATGCGACGTCTAACCGCCGTCATTTGTTGCGGGAGAGCTTCTCCGATCGGGAGGGGGATGAAATTCATCTGGGTGATACCATCCAAGAGAGCCTGTCCCTGGCGGACCGCTTTGGCCTGTCGATCAACTTCTCGCTGCCAGACAAAGCGCGCTTCCTGGAGATTGTGGAGCTTTTGGCACGCCAGCGTGAGCTGGACGAGTATCTGCCGGAAATCAAGGCGGGCGCGGAGCGCTGGGCGATCGCCCGCGGCGGCCGCTCACCGCGCTGTGCAAAACAGTACGTGGACGACGCGGCGGCGCGCATCAGGCGTGGCCAACCGCTTGACTGATACGGAAGGAGACGGATCATGATAAAGAGATCGTTTGCAGCGCTGCTGTGCCTGATGCTGGTGATCGGCGCCTGCGTCGGCTGCGGCCCAAAGGGCGACATCAGCTCCGGCGCGGCGGAACAGGATTTCCCCGTCACGATCAATGAGGTGACAATCAAGGACGAGCCCAAGGGCGTAGTGGTGCTTTCGCCAAACCTGGCGGAGGTCATCCTGGCCATCGGATATGAGATGCAGCTCTGCGGCAAGGGTGCGGCGTGCACCCAGGAGGACCTTTCCGTACTGCCGGATATGACATTGGACGACCCGCAGACCATCTTAGGCGTGGGTGCGGATCTGGTGCTTACAGAGGATGCGCCCAGTGAGGAGCAGAAAAAGGCCCTCAATAACGCGGGCGTGGACGTTGTGACGATCAAGCCCGCCGCCAGCCGCGAGGATTTCTCGCGCCTGTACCGCGAGGTGGGCGCGGCCATCAAGGGCGGCGCCAAGGGCTATGAGCGCGGTGAAAAGATTGCGGAGGGGATTTTCAGCACGGTGGATGACATCAGCCGCCAGATCCCCCAGACCGATACGCCGGTCTCCGTGTGCTATCTATACGATGTGCAGGGCGGCGTAGTGACGGGCGACACCTTGGAGGGCAAACTGATCGAATGCGCCGGCTTGATCAACGCGGCGTCGGACGGCGCGGACAACCAGATGGATGTGGACACCCTGCTGATGGTTCAGCCGCAGTATGTTTTCTGCCCCACGGGACTCAAGGACACGCTGGCACAGACGGACAAGTACAAGGATCTGACCGCCGTGCAGGAGGGACGCGTTTACGAGATGGAACCCTCCCTGATGCAATGGCAGGGCAATGGCGTGATCTCCGCAGTGAGCTTTATGGCAGGTACGGTATTCCCGTCCCTGTTGGAAGGCACAGCTTCTCTGGAACCGGAAGAAGGCGAAAGCCAGACTCCGCCGAGCGGTAATCCGGATATGAGTGTTGGGGACGTCAGCTCTGAGCCGGAGAAGCCTGCGGGGGATTCTTTGAAACTCGGCGACGAGGGCGAAGCGGTCAAGAATTTGCAGTTGCGTCTGGCAGAGCTTGGATACCTCTTTGTGCAGCCGACCGGCCTTTATGGAGAGGGAACCCAGCAGTCTGTGATGGACTTCCAGTATATCAACAAACTCAAGATCACCGGCGTCGCGGACGAGGAGACCGTTAACCGTCTGTTTGCGTCCGACGCACAGCCGCGTCCGGAGGGCAACCTGATCTATTCGGCGGATGAGTAAAAATTTCATCAAAATTACCATTTGTGCCCTGAAATGTGACCGGAGTTCTACTGCAGGATGACTTGCTATTTCTCAGTAAAGAGCGTAAACTGGTATTTAGTTGAAATAGGGTTTAAACAATTGTATATTTTAGCAAACCTGTGGAAATGCAGGGACGCAAAGTCATAGGGTCTAACCCGCTTTTGGCGGTATGACAGCCGGTTGCCTTTCCTGATAGGGGAGTTTACGCCTGTTCGCGGGCGGAATGGCAGCGGTGATGCGCCTTTCCACGCGGCAGGCGTTTTTGTTTGTCCGCGCGATCATCAAAATAGAATAGCTGGCAAACCTGCGGAAACGCAGGGACGCAAAGTCAAGGGTCTAACCTGTTGCAAAACAGTACGACAGCCGATTGCCTTCCCAAAGGGAAGTAAAACAACGCCTGCGCTTGGTGCGGGCGGGTATGCAATACGGAATCCTGACTTGCACCCGCCGGCAATGCGCGGGCGTTTTTTGTGGTTGGAGCAAAAGACAGGCCGCACACGTATTGGCAAACCTGTGGAAATGCAGGGACGCAAAGTCATAGGGTCTAACCTATTGAAAAATAGTATGACAGCCGATTGCCTTCCGGTTGGGCCGGAAGTAAATGCCTGTTCGCCGGGCCTGTCCGGAATAGCCGGATTGCACGTCCGATTCAGACATCTTTCGACGTCGTGCTATCTTACCCAAGTTTATGTACAGGGAGAGATAACAACGATGAAAAAGAATCGTTTTTTTGCAACAGTCCTCACGCTGGCGATTTTCTTCAGCGCGATGGTTTCTCATACAGCGATGGCAGCCGTTCAGGATACAGAACAGGTCAAGACAACAGAGGCATTGGCCGCACCGAAGGGACAGAATAACTGGTTCGGCAGCCAACTTCAAGGCAACGAAGTGATCTTTTATAATGCGCTTTGCGCTTTGCGGGACAGCGGCGGCCTGCGCACAGGAATGGCCTCCATCGACCTGATGCAGGGTGATTTTGCCGGAGAAAAGCTGACTTCCAGTGTCCTTCAGGCATATTTTGAAGGCGATCATTCGTTGGCGCAGGCATTTCAGGCGGGCCGCGATGCGTTCGCTTATGACAATGCGGATCTTTTCTACGTCGATTTTTCCAAGTTGACCCTCCGTGTGAGCCGTTCTGGCGGGACATGTTCCGCGAGACTTGGCGCAAAGGCGGATGGCAGCTATTATAAGGAAGGTTTTTCTTCCGTAGCCGATGTGACGGGCGCAATTTCCACAAGCCACGAGGCGGTGCTCCATATTGCTGCACAGGCCAAGCAGGAAAGCAGCGTTCCGGATAAGCTCAAGGCTGCGCACGACGCACTGGCTGGCCGTACCTCTTATGCGGGAGGCGCCTATTCCGGAACGATGTATGGCGCGCTGGTCAAGGGCAATGCAATCTGTGAAGGATATGCCCGTGCCTATAAAGCGGTTTTGGACGAGATGGGTATCCCCTGTGTGTTGGTTGGCGGCAAGGCGGGGAATCAGTCGCACATGTGGTGTGAGGTACAGGTCAACGGCAACTGGCTCGCGGTAGATCCGACATGGGACGACGCTGCTTCCGGTGTGCGGTATGATTATTTCCTACAGGGTTCGGGCGTTTTCACGGCGTCCCACACATCCTCCGGCATTTTGTCGCCGGGCGGCAGAACATTCCAGTATCCGGCGTTAGCCGCTTAAATTTGTTTTCAGGTTTTCCTCAAAATATATTTGAATAATCATGTTATTCAAAGCGGCGCTTCCGGCCGGGGTTTTTTCCTCTCCCTCGGCCGGGAATTTTTTTGCCTGAAAACAGGCGCGGGCCTTAAAACACGCCGTGGGCTACCAGTTGATGGGCGCAGACAGAACGTCGATGCGGCTGTTTCATGCGCGGGGGGAACCCCACGAAAAGACAGCGGAACTCGTCGACCGGTTTTTTCGCTGCAAAGCGGGCGTCCGGGCCACCTAAAATAGGCTTCCTACTGCGAGAAGCTTTTTAGGCAGGTCTGCACGGTATTCCGGGGAACGGGGATTCAGGCTGTTGACCACGACGCCGTGGCAACCGTTCCCCGCCGTCGCGTGGATATATCGCCCGTTTCCAATCAACATGGCCATATGCCCGGGGAAATAAAGCAGATCGCCGGGCCGCGCGCAGCGCGGGGGGATCTTCCGGATGGGAAATCCAGGTTCGATGCGTGCATCGCGGAAAATAAATATTCCATTGAGTGCATATGCCATAAAGCAGAGGCCTGAACAGTCCACACCCATCGGCGTTTTCCCACCCCAGCGGTACGGCGCGCCGAGATAGGAAAAGGTGGCATGCACCACGTCGCGGCGAAATTTCGCTTGGCTTCTCCCGCCGCTTCCCTGTACCGGTACAGCGAGCGTTGACGCGGGAAGGAACCCGGCGGTCCCGTCTGGAAGCCGAATGCCGCGCCAGGCATCCACACGGGATTCCGTCTTTTGCACCAGGGCTCCGCGCGGCAGCGTGCACAGAGAAAAAGCGCGTACGGAGGGTTCGCTTTGGACGTCTGCAAAGGGCGCACAGACCACCTCTTTTGGCGCTTCTTCCCACATATTTGGCGAATCAATGGGGAAAAGAGTACGCTTGTATACCCAACCCTCATAGCGGTATGCAGTGCGCACCCGCTGAAAAACACCCTCTTCTTTGAGAACCTGTACCATATTGCCGCACAGTGCCTCGTCTATGCGTTCCGCTCCGTCGCGTGGTGCGTCCCACAGGGTTGCAACAGGTTCTTTTATCAGCGCGTAGCTCTCCATGCTCTCCGCCCCCTTTCAACAGGAATTTCTATGAGCGGAAAAGATGAAATATGCAAAATATACAGGTCGGAACAGTTCCATTCTCAAAAAGAAAAGAGCCCCTGTATCTTGTGCTTTTGATCGGCATCCTACCCAATCGACGACAGGTTTTGGACATGTTCCCCTAATTTTTAAAAGTGTTTTTGTCTTTTTTCACAAATCCAGTCGCTGTTTGGCAAAAAGAATCGAGCACAAGAGCGAAGATATTTTATAGAAGAGCGAAGAATTTTATATAGATTTTTTAAGTTTGGACAGCTATACTTACTAATAGTACATCGCAATTGACCATGCATTTGTGCAAATGTACAAAGGGCGGTTGATTGCAAAACCGAAAGAAGATTTTTCAAAGAAAGTAGGAGGATTTTCAGGTATGAAAAAGGTATTAGCATTTATGTTGGCAGCCATGATGATGGCTTCCGTAGCTGTTGGTTGCGGTGGCAATGAGCAGCCTTCCCAGGCCCCGGCTTCTGAGCCGGAGAACACCCCGACCGAGAGCGTTGACACGCCGGACGAGGCGCCGGTTGAGGACGTAACCATCGGTTCCTGCGTTTACAAGTTTGACGACACCTTCATGACCGGTGTCCGTAACAACATGACTGCACAGGCTGAGTCCCTGGGCGCAAAGATCGACATCGTTGACTCCCAGAACAAGCAGCCGACCCAGAACGAACAGGTTGATACCTTCATCACGAAGGGCGTCAATGCTCTGATCGTTAACCCGGTTGATCTGACCGCTGCTGGCCCGATCCTGACCAAGGCGAAGGACGCAGGCCTGCCGATCGTTCTGCAGAACCGCCAGCCGTCCGAGGAAGACATGAATTCCTATGACAAGGCTTGGTATGTTGGCTGTAAGGCTGAGCAGTCCGGTACGATGTCCGGTGAGATCATCGCTGACTACTTCACCGCTCATAAGGAAGCTGATAAGAACGGCGACGGCAAGGTCCAGTATGTTATGCTGCAGGGCGAGCCGGGCCATCAGGATGCTACCCTCCGTTCCGAGTATGCTCCGAAGGCAATCGAGGCTGCTGGCTTCGGCGTTGAGCAGCTGGCTGCTGATACCGCTATGTGGGATAAAGTTAAGGCTACCGACCTGATGAAGGCATTCATTTCTTCCCAGGGCCTGGATAAGATCGAAGCTGTTCTCTGCAACAACGACGATATGGCTCTCGGCGCAATCGAAGCTCTGAAGGCTGAAGGCTACAACACGGGCGACGCAACCAAGTACATCCCGGTCGTTGGCGTTGACGCAACTGCTCCGGCTCTGGAAGCCATGAAGGACGGCTCCCTGCTCGGTACTGTTCTGAACGACGCTGAGAACCAGGGCAAAGCCAGCGTGAACATCGCTGTTGCTGCTGCTCAGGGCAAGGAAATCAACGAAGAGAACGTTGGCTATCCGATCACCGATGGCAAGTACGTTTGGGTTGACTATGTGAAGGTTACTTCCGACAACTATCAGGATTACATGTCCTAATCAGCGCGGAACGCAGCACACTTTCCTTAGGATTTCTTAAGAAATAGTTGTTCTACGGGGAACGCGAAAGCGAGCGCTTTCCGTTCCCCGTTTAATTTTAGCAAGAAGGAGGATTGATTGTATGGGCGAATATGTGCTGGAAATGAACAACATCACCAAGGT
>DBFXIC010000367.1:0-2582 GCA_048455095.1 Anaeromassilibacillus sp. | reverse complement strand
CAGTGATGCTCGCCGCTATGGAGCGATTTGAAGAATACGCACACAAAGCGGCACAAATCAAGCCTGTTTTTAAGCAGGTGGGTATGCAGATGATTCTGTTTGCCAAGGAAGAACCAAAGCTGTACCAACTCATTTTTATGTCTTCCATCAGCGAAGCACAGACCTTTGATGATATTTACGCGCACTTGGGTTCGCTTGCCGATGAATGCCTGGATGTACTTCAAAAAGACTACGATTTGAGCAAAGACAATGCAAAAACGCTGTTCGAGCACGTATGGATTCACACCTTCGGCATCGGTGCTCTGTGCGCCACCGGTGTGTGTGATTTCTCTCATGAACAGATCGCCGAGATGCTGACGCAGGATTTCACGGCCATGATGATCCTACCTTCCCATCCAATAATGACGATTTCCATAGATATATTCCTCTGCTTTCGGATATGATCTTTATATTATTTTAATTTTTTCAAAAAAGCCTTAAGGCAATACCGCACAGAACAAAGGTGTGCAATATAACCCCAAAAATGGTACAATAGACCTATGGATAAGCAGATAACACTGTCCACATTCAGCGATGAGCTGGCGAATGTACGGACGGAGAAAAAAGAATTCCTTGCGCAGATAGATCGCATCGTTCCGTGGGGGAAATGGGTCGCAGAGATTAAGCCGTACTATTACAAAGGAGAGCGCGGAAATAAGCCCTACGATTTGGAATTGATGCTGCGGATCTATATGCTTCAAAATCTGTATGACCTCTCAGACATGGGAACTGTGGCAGAGGTCATAGACAGCCGCGCGTTTTCAGAGTTCTGCGGCGTTGATTCCAGCAATCAAGTGCCAGACGGAGATACACTGGGACGGTTTCGGCATATTCTTGAGGAGAACGGCATTCAGCAGAAACTGTTCACCCAGGTGGTCCAAAGCCTTACGGAAAAGGGTCTTATTCTCAAGAAAGGCACAATTGTAGACTCAACGATCATAGAAGCCCCATCCTCTACCAAAAACAAGAAGAAGGAACGGGATCCTGATGCGCATCAGGTAAAGAAGGGCAATACATGGCATTTCGGATATAAGGCTCATATCGGCGTAGATCAGGACAGTGGTCTGGTTCACAGCGTTGAAGTGACTGGTGCCAATACACATGATGTTACAATGGTATCGAAGCTGCTGACTGGGGAAGAAAATGCTGTTTATGGGGACAGCGGATATCTCGGCGCTGAGAAGCGGGATGACGCCATTACCAGAAATACCAAGGGAAAAAAGATCAAATATAAAACCAACCGCAGACCATCCCAGAGCAAGAAAAAGTCTGCCCGATCCAAAGCGCAGATTAAGCGCCGTGAACACGAAAAGTCATCTGTCAGAGCAAAAGTAGAGCATGTATTTGGTGTGGTAAAGGGGCAGTTCGGCTTTCGAAAAACACGATACCGAGGACTGCGAAAACAGATTGCAAAACTGATTATATTGTTTGCTCTGGCAAATCTCATTCTGGCTGACAGGCCCTTCCTGGCAGTCTGATGAAGTGCTGCCTCAGACAATAGTTGGATGGCAATACACGGATAAATTTAAAAATACGGGATTCATCCGTAGAATGTCTTGCATTAACAAACCCATTCTGCGGTGTTGCCTTAATACAATATTAACATTTGTAAGAAGGAAAAACAAGCCGTCCCCTCTGTATTTTCATTTGGGGCGCTTTATGTTATAATTCCCCTGGAATGAGGTGATCATATGGACACGGTCGGAATTATTCCCGCCCAGGAAAAATATATAAAAGCATATTGGGTGACACTTGGGCGCGTAGCGCAGGAGCGTAAATACTTAAGAATAACCCATGCTTTTCCGCTGGAGGAAACCATGGAGTTTATCCGGGAAGGGATTAAAAATAACTACCCCTATTTCTTTATAAAAAGCGAAGACGCCATTGTGGGCTGGTGCGACATACGCCCTCTTTCCAAGGAAAGTACCGTTGGCTGTCTGGGCATAGGACTGTTAAAGGATTACCGGGGCCAGGGGATCGGAGCCAAAGCAATCGCCGTAGCGCTGAATAAGGCTCGAGAACAGGGTTTTACCCTGATTCAGCTGGAGGTGCTGGCCACCAACGAGCGTGCAATCCGTCTCTATCGGTCGGCAGGGTTTCTTTTTGCCGAGCAGTCGCCCCACCTGATAGAGATTTACACAATGCAGCTGCAGTTATCATAAAACAAAAAGAAGACCGGGAAATCTCCCGGCCTTCTTTTTATTTCTATATTTTTGAAAATCAATCGTAAAGAAGTCTTGCGATTTCTTCATCATCCATGTTTTCTGAGTTGTACCATTTGGCCTGTGCATCGATATCCTCGACAGCTTCGCCTTTACTAGCTTTTACTGCGGAGACGACCGCCTGATAGCCAATATCATACGGGTTTTGCGCAACCGCGCCATAGAACCATTGATTGCGTACTGCATTTTTCAGCGTTTTACCAGCGTCAAATCCAGCGATCAGCAGATCTTTGTATTTTCCGGTTTCCCGATCCAGGTCGGTGCCATCGGTAGTGGCGCTGAGAATGCCAGTGACAATTCCTTCGTTTACACAGAAGATAC
>DBFXIC010000366.1:0-12260 GCA_048455095.1 Anaeromassilibacillus sp. | reverse complement strand
ACAAAGGTTGGTTCATCGAATTTTGCAACAAAGAGACGTCTATCCGGATTCATCCCCGTTACAAATTCTGCGGTAGCTGTGTCTCGCATTTCATACCAGTATCTATTCTTTCGTGCAAGGACTTGGGGAAGTGGTTTTCCTGTGCCGTTGAGCACATTTTCAAAAGAGCGAATCCAGGCGAGCGCTCCTTTGTGTCCGGCTTTTTCCAAGGCAGAGATACTTGCCGAACAGCAAAATGCGTCACTATCTGGAATTGCACAAAGTGATGTAAGCTGTTTACTGCTTTTGAGAACCTTTTTTATATAATTGGTTTCAATGCCATGCCCCTTTCCCGGATAAAACATTTTGTCCCAGCCTCGGCGTTCGCCTCTGGTGACTTGTAAATAATCTGTCACCGGGCAAATTTGCTCGGCAATGTCTTTTAGCCAAAGAACATTATGGAACAGTGCATTCAAGGAGATATTCAGGCTTGCCAGCAAGTCGATATCTCCTCTGGTATAGGAAAACATGGAAGCCACCTGCGGATGTTGGCATTCGTTAAGAAGGGCATCATTAATCAATGCTTCCATATCGTCTGATTCCATATGCTGAAGGTCTTTATGCCAGCTGTAAAAACGCACCACCTCTGTCTTTGCAGGTGCGGAAATACAAGATTTCTTGGTCAAAATAAGAATAACAGCAACGACATCGGCATTGTGGAACCATCTGCCGTTTCTGCTGATGTGGATTTGATTGATTTCGTAATACCAACCCAAAATTTCGAAAAACAAACGTCCTGATTTTGTACCGAGCCATGAATTGGAGGTGATGATTCCTAATCTACCATTTTGATCAAGCATCTTATGCAGGTACAGCACGAGATACTGATATAGGTCAGAGCGTTCATCAAGCGATATCAAAGTACGGCTTCTTATTTCCTCTTGCACTCTGGCTATATATGTTTGCTCATCATCGTTAATGATTTCAAATGGCACAAAGGGCAAATTGGACACTATCGTTTGGAACAGCGGCAATTTGCACGTTATACACTGTCCCGTTGCCGGGTCCGTGAGAGGAATGCTTTGTCCTTGTTCCAATTCAAACGCGTTTCTTTGAAAGATTTTTAACGGTTGATTGGTGGCATCCATTCTTGCCAGGCTAATGCTTGCAATCTGTAAAGGAAATGAGAATTTATCTGACGCCCAAACTGTTTCATAGGCAGCCGAAATGGGAATACCCTGCTGAGTTTTGTTTTTCAACATAGCCTGTGGTATGGTGCCCGTACCGCAGCACGGGTCGATACACGGTTTTACAAGATTCAGCATGGTTATTCGAGTCAGAAGCATAGCAAGCCTATCAGGGGTGGTAAACTGTCCGATGAGTTCGCGTTTGCCAGAAGATATCGTGCGCTCAAGTATGGTTTGCAATGCAGCCTGGTTTACTTCCACCATTGCATTATTTGACAAAAACTCATTCAGTTCCATCAAATCCCGCCAGGCGCATTGAGGAAGATTTTCATCAAATTCCAACGACGAAAATATGTTATAGTAATCACACGTCCTGCTTATGCTATCAAATAGTTTATTTGCCTCTGCAGGCGTTGACTCATATGTAAGAGAAGAGATGCTTCTGGCTATATTGTGATACCTTTTGATTACATGGGCAAATAAAACACGGTTGCACCAATTCAGCATTATAACACGTGCATATGCCACATAAGCGTCTGGCTCTTCTGAAGCATATTCTGTTCTTACCTGCTTCCACCATTTTTGAATTTTCACCTGTATACGTACATCTTGACATCCCGCATTTTTCAACTGCTCTGCCAAAGGATACCTGTTTTTTGCTATGATTGTGTACAGTACCGCATCGGGAATGATATCCCCTAAATTAGCGGACATAAAGTGTCCACAAAGAAAATAATGATTGATTTCTTCCAAAATTTCATTGATGACGATCTTCCAGTCTTTCTGATACGTATCAACATCCTGGCGTGTTTTGATATAATTTGTTTGATCCCAGCGCTTTATTTCCGTAAAGGAATCATCATCATTGCGTTTATATAAAACACCCGAAGTAAAATTCCAAACAAGGCAACTATTCAACCGCAAGGTTATTGCTTTTCGCTGAGCATCGCCGACAAATTTCTTGTCGTTGATTGGAACATCCGGCATTTTTAGTTCCCAGCCCTGCAATATCTCAGCTTGAAATGAATCCCCATACAAGACCACATCGGGAAACATGCGGTCTTTTCCCTCTTCAATTGTTGTTTCACCGCCAGCACTACGGATACGCCAAGTTTTGTTTTGCAAAAAAGAATTGATGTAAGTAATTACTTTAATTGCTTCACTTCGTTCATTATTTCTGACTGTTGGCATATCGAATCCTCCTTTTGCGCGAAAAGGCCACAGTCCCTCATCGCTACGCGCGTTTCCTTAGTCGTTTTATGCCACGCAGACAAGATACGTTCCTTACATACAGCAATGTAGTCTATCGGTTCCTTTTTAAATAAAGCAACATCCTCATTTTTTTCAATTCCGATGAAATTTCTGCCTTCAAGGACCGCCGCAACCAAAAAGGAACCACTGCCGCAAGCATTATCCAATACAATATCCCCAGGGTTCGTATAGGTTCTGATCAGGTATCTGCCAAGTTCAACGGGCTTTTGTGTGGGGTGTAAAACCTTGCCTTCTGATTCTGCGGTCTTAAAATAAATCACATCTGTTGGATAGCGTTGGCCGTCGCTATGTACATGAATTGGTTGAAAATCACCATAACTTCCGCTCAGCTGGTCTTTTCGTATTCCTTTGTCATACGCAACGCCGCTCCCCATTTGTGGATGATAAGTTGGCTGCTTTTTATAAAATACACAAATATCCTCATGTTTGCGCAATGGCTGCTTTTTCACATTCAAAAAATTCGTGGGTTTTGATTTTTCCCACACTAGCTTGTACTTGTACAACGCAGGCTGACTCATAATAATCATTGCAGTAAAAAGGCCGCTCGAAGTCAGGACAATAGCACCGTTGGGTTTGATGATACGCGAATACTGCATCCAAAGCTTGTCCAGTGGAATATAGCTGTCCCATGCGTTTTGAGTCACGCCATAGGGTAAATCGCAAAGAATCATATCAATGGCCGCGTCCGGAATTTCTTGCATTTTTTTAAGACAATCCGCTTCAAAAACCTGATTGATCAATTCAGGCAACTGACGAACCACAGGGTAATTCCCCGTTTCAGAACACCACTTGCAATATTTACCTGTATGAATACGCGCGTCTGATGGCTTCTTGGCATTATCCGGAATCGCCCACGCCCTGCCTATTTTCATAACTCCATTAATTCTTTTCTCTGCGCACAATCTTGCAATACGTCTTTCAGAAATACCCCATTTTTTTGACATTTCCACAGTTGTCCTGTATTCCATATCATCACATCCAAACGCAATAACCATTCGTTTCATTATATACAGATACCTGAACAGTGTCAATCTATAATGTTACCTATTTTTGAGCTTACAGCAGCTTATCAGCCCAACGGAAAATCCCTGACATGCAGCGATGCCAGGAATTCAAACCGCTGGGGCCGTTTTGCGCATAAAAAAACCATCCGAACCCGTTTCCTAGCGGAAATACGTTCGGATGATTTCTGATTTGGTGCGGGAAACAGGACTTGAACCTGCATGAAGAAAACCCTCACTAGAACCTGAATCTAGCGCGTCTGCCAATTCCGCCATTCCCGCATGATGCCTTCTCCGGCGGAGAGAAGGGCTTTTGGTGGGCAGGGGTGGATTCGAACCACCGAAGTCTGCGACGGCAGATTTACAGTCTGCTCCCTTTGGCCACTCGGGAACCTACCCATGTACTTTCCAATGTGGAAAGTGGAGCCGGCGATGGGACTTGAACCCGCAACCTGCTGATTACAAATCAGCTGCTCTGCCAATTGAGCTACACCGGCAAGACAGCCCACGGCAGAGAAGATGGCGACCCGGAAGGGGCTCGAACCCTCGACCTCCAGCGTGACAGGCTGGCATTCTAACCAACTGAACTACCGGGCCATAATGCTGGTGGGCCTTCAGGGACTTGAACCCCGGACCAACCGGTTATGAGCCGGCCGCTCTAACCAACTGAGCTAAAGGCCCATAGCCATGAAAGGAAAGATGGTGACTCCTAGGGGATTCGAACCCCTGTAGCCGCCGTGAAAGGGCGGTGTCTTAACCACTTGACCAAGGAGCCACGCTGTTGGTGCCGCGTTTCTGGTCGGGGTGAAGGGATTCGAACCCCCGGCCCCATGCTCCCAAAGCACGTGCGCTACCAGACTGCGCTACACCCCGTCACATCAGCCCGCACAGGCGACGATGATTATTGTACTCATTTCCCCCTTTCTTGTCAAGGGGTCTGGACAAAAAAATTGAGAGCATGGGCGAAATCAGCGCTTTCCGCTCGATGAAAACACCCTCCGCGGCATTTTGCAGCGGAGGGTGTCCAGGGGTTTCCCCCTGTGGCAAGGGGAAAAGGAGGAATTTGGATACCCGACCGGATTACCTCTGATCCGGCCCGGTCTACGGAGGTCACCGGCCTGCGGAATGTGAGGGGGTAGTTCGCATCCCGTCTCCTGATGACGGTTACAGCTTACCAGAGAAATGTGGCGAATATGTGATGAAATTGAAAACGATACGCGATTTTTTATCCGCGCAGCACCACGCCGTCCTCGCCGTAACGCCCCCGCAGGCGGGATAGCACCTCCGGCTCCCCGTCGCACCAGTACGTCTGGTTCAGCAGCAGGGCGATCCCCTCATCCTTGAGCTTCACATAGACGGGCACGCCACCGGGATGCGCGGCGCATTCCGCCTTGATGGCTTCCATCTCCGCACGGCCGGGCGCAAGCACATAGAGCTTGCGCTGCGCCCGCTTGGCAAGCTGCGCGTCGGTCAGGACGGGCTCCTCCGCCGGGGCCGGAATCTGCGCCGTGCGCGCTTCCCCTCGGGCCTGCGCGCGGCCGGAGGATACCTTGAGCGGCTCGGCCATGCGCTGGGCGGCGTTGCGCCCGTCCAGTGGACGAACGGCGTCCACCAGCAGCTTGGGCTCTTCCTCCTCGCGGAAGGACAGCTTGCCATCCAGAATCACCAGGCTGTCCACGTTCAGCAGGGGGACATAGCGCTCATACACCTTGGGGAACACCAGCCCCTCGATCTGCCCGGTCAGGTCCTCCAGAGAGAGGATGCCCATCATCGCGCCCTTTTTGGTGATCT
This sequence comes from Anaeromassilibacillus sp., assembly GCA_048455095.1. Classification (GTDB taxonomy): domain Bacteria; phylum Bacillota; class Clostridia; order Oscillospirales; family Acutalibacteraceae; genus Anaeromassilibacillus. The sequence continues at coordinate 7,030 of DBFXIC010000366.1, read as the reverse complement.
TGCCCTTGCACAGGGTCAGGATGCCCGCCATGCTGACCTGCGCGCCGTCGTAGTCTGCGCCGTGCTCCTCGCCCTCGGCCATTTCGCGCACGTCGGCTACGGTGGTAAAGCCCGCGCGCAGCAGGTCCGCCGCTTCGTCCAGCGGATGGCCGGTGATGTACACGCCCGTCATCTCCCGCTCCATGCTCAAAAGCGCCTTGCGCGGATGCTCCTCCATGGGCGGCACGTCGTACATCATGCCGGAGGGCTGGCCTGCGCCCAGCCCCATGTCGAACAGCGACATCTGCCCCGCCACGTTCTGCCGCCGCTTCTGCGCCGCATCGTCCATAAGGCGCTCGTAGACGCTGAGCAGCTGCGCGCGGTTGTGGCCCAGGCCGTCGAACGCGCCCGCCTTGATGAGGCTTTCCACGGTGCGCTTGTTGAGCGTCTCCCCGCTGACGCGCTCGGCAAAGTCAAAGATGCTGGCAAAGGCCCCGTGGGCGCGCTCCTTCTCGATCAGCTCTACCGCGCCGTGGCCCACGTTCTTCACACCGCCCAGGCCGAAACGGATGCCGGGGGTGCCGTTTTCGTCCGTGTCCACGCTGAAGCGCCAGACGCTCTTGTTCACGTCGGGCTTGAGCACGGGGATACCGTTCTGGCGACAGTACTGGATGTAGCCGGCTACCTTGTCGGCGTTGTCCATCATGGAATTGAGCGTAGCAGCCATAAAGGGCACGGGGTGATGACGCTTGAGCCAGGCGGTCTGCACGGCCACCATGGCGTAGGCCGCGGCATGGCTCTTGTTAAAGGCATAGCTGGCGAAGGCGCTCATCTCGTCGAAGATCTTCTCCGCCACTTCGCGCGGCACGCCGCGTCGAACGGCGCCGTCGATGACCACGTTGCCCGCCTCGTCGGTCATGCCGTCGATGAAATACTCGCGCTCCTTGGCCATCACATCGCGCTTTTTCTTGGCCATGGCGCGGCGCATCAGGTCGCTGCGGCCCAGGCTGTACCCGGCCAGGTCGCGCACGATCTGCATCACCTGCTCCTGATACACCATGCAGCCGTAGGTCACCTCCAGAATGGGGCGCAGCAGCGGCGTTTCATAGTGCACGGTCGAAGGGTCCGTCTTGCCTGCGATGTAGCGGGGGATGGACTCCATCGGCCCCGGACGGTAGAGGGAGATGGCGGCGATCACGTCCTCGAAGCAGGAAGGCTTCATGTTCTGCAAAAACAGCCGCATGCCGCCGGATTCCAGCTGAAACACGCCGTCGGTGTCGCCTTCGGAGATCATGCGGTAGACCTCCGCGTCGTCCAGCGGGATGTCCTCCGGTTTCATGTCCACGCCCTGGTCATGCATCATGTCCAGCGTATCACGGATGACCGTCAGCGTGCGCAGGCCCAGAAAGTCCATTTTCAAAAGGCCCAGCCGCTCCAGCGTACCCATGGGATACTGGGTGGTGATCACATCGTCATTGAGCTGAAGAGGCACGTATTCAGTCACAGGCTTGGCGGTGATCAGCACGCCCGCCGCATGGGTGCTGGCGTGGCGCGGCATGCCCTCCAGCGTGAGCGACATGTCCAGAAGCCGGCGCACCTGCGGGTCGCTCTCAGCCAGCTGCTTGAGCTGCGGGCTGATCTCCAGCGCCTTGGTCAGCGTCATGTCCAGCGCGAAGGGGATGGCCTTGGCCACCTGATCAGTCGCGGCATAGCTCATGCCCAGCACGCGGCCCACGTCGCGCACCACGGCCTTGGCCTTCATGGTGCCGAAGGTGATGATCTGCGAAACGTGGTCCGCGCCGTACTTGCGGGCCACGTAGTCGATTACCTCCTGCCGGCGCTCGTAGCAGAAGTCGATGTCCAGATCGGGCATGCTCATGCGTTCAGGGTTCAAAAACCGCTCGAAGAGCAGGCTGTATTTCAGCGGGTCCAGCATGGTGATGCCCAGCGTATAGGCCACGATGCTGCCCGCGCCGCTGCCGCGGCCGGGCCCGACCATGATGCCATTGCGCTTGGCGTAGTCGATGAAATCCCACACGATGAGAAAGTAGTCCACATACCCCATGCGGGAGATCATGTCCAGCTCGTAGGCAAGGCGGGCGGAAGGCTCGCTCTCAGGGTCGTCCGCCTGATCGGGATAGCGCGCCCTGAGGCCCTCTCGGCACAGGCGGGTGAGCATTTCCAGCGCCGTTTCGCCCGTTTCGATGGGGAAGCGTGGCAGGTGCAGCTTGCCAAATTCAAACGTCACCTGGCAGCGCGCGGCGATTTCGCCCGCCTGATGCACGGCTTGGGGACAATCGGAAAAAAGCGAGAGCATTTCGGCCTCGCTCTTGACGTAGAGTTCCTCGGTTTCCATGCGCATGCGCGTCTCGTCCTGGAGGGTTTTGCCCGTCTGGATGCACATGAGCACCTCCTGGGCGGCCGCGTCCTCTCGGTAGAGATAATGGCAGTCGTTGGTGGCCACCAGGGGAATGCCCGTCTCCCGCGCCAGCGCCTTGAGCCGGGGAAGCACCGTGCGCTCCTCCGGCAGACCATGGTCCATGATTTCCACAAAGTAGTTGCCCTTGCCGAAAAGCGCCTGCATCTCAAGCGCGTAGGCTTTGGCGTCCTCTGTCCGGCCTTGCAAAAGCAGCTTGGGCAGATCGCCGCTCAGGCATGCCGAAAGGCAGATCAGTCCTTCGGTGTGCTCCTTGAGCAGCTTGTAGTCGATGCGGGGCTTGTAGTAAAAGCCCTCGGTAAACCCGGCGCTGACCAGCTTGACGAGGTTGCGATAGCCGGTCTGGTTTTCACACAGCAAAATCATATGGCTGTATTCGCGCGCCGCGCCGTGCTTCTCAAAGCGGTCGGGACAGATATACACCTCGCAGCCGATGACGGGGGTGATGCCCTCCTCCAGGCAGGCGTTATAGAAGTCGATGACCCCGTACATCACGCCGTGATCGGTCACGGCGGCGTGCGTGAAGCCAAGCTCCTTAAGACGCTTGACCAGGGGCTTGATGCGGTTGGCCCCGTCCAGAAGGCTGTATTCGGTATGCAGATGCAGATGAGCAAAGGACATGGGCGTCTCCTTTGGGCCGGAGGCCGCTACTCGGTCACCAGCCAGCTGTCGGGATCGTTGAAGGTCAGTTCATTCAGTTCAGCGGCGATGGCCTGCTGGGTTTCGCGGTCCGCCAGACCGTTGACGGTCTTGCCTTCCATACCGGACTGGAACTCCATCACGGCGCTGCGCGTGTTGCCGCCGAACGAGCCGGTGAGGTGCTTTTCCTCCAGATAACCCAGGGTATGGAGCGCCTCCTGGAGCCAAAGCACCTTGTCGCCCCGGTTGCCGTAGCGCATGGTGGTCCCCACCACGTCCTCGCATGCGCCAAAGCCCAGCACCTGGCTGTTGTTGAGGAAGTAGCTGTTTCGCTGCACGCTGGTGGGGTTATTGCCCTCGATGACATGGATGATGACGTTGCCCTCGGCGTCTCGGGTGCAATATTCCACCAAAGCCACGTGCTCGGTGTCCCCGGCCTCATTGTAGCTGAAGAACACCAGATCGCCCGAACGGGGGATGTATTCGTTTTTCTGGAGCAGATGATCGCTGCCCAGCAGCCATTGATAGCCCCAGTCCGGACAGTTGCCCTTGCGGTAGACGAAGCGTCCCCGCTCGATGAACCAGTCGCGCCCGGTGTTCTGGCCGCTGTAGTTGGGATAGACCACGTTGAGCAGGTTGGTGCCGTAGCGCTGGTCCACCTGGTCCACGCACCAGCAGACGAACTCGGCGCACCATTCGGCGTTCGCGTCGCCGCTCCACAAGCCATACTTGGTGAAGCTGTGCGCGCCCTCGGTATACCCCAGCTCGCCCCGCGCCACCTCCAGCAATTTCTCCACAAAATCGGGACGGACGCCCTCCTCGATGCGGGTTTCCCCTTCCTCATCAGGATTGTTTACATCTGAAATAGCGTATACCTGTTCCGGCGGAACGGGCGTGGCGTCTGGGTCGGGAGTGATGACAGGCGTTTCCTGCGCGGCGAGGGTCTCTTCATCCAGGTCCTCATAGGAGACGGCCCGTGCGCAGGGGGCGGCCAACAACAGCGCAGCCAGCAGCGCGGCCAGAGGACGTTTCCAGGTCAACGCTTGCACCCCCTTTACCTGCCGAAGGCCTCGATGCCGCGCAACAGCTCAAATTCCCGGATGGAGCGGACGGTGGTGAACATCTTGCGCGTCAGGATGGCGCCTGTGCGGTAGAACAGGCAGATAAAGGGCACGTCCGCCGCAAACTGCTGCTGGATGGCCTGGCTGGTATAGGCGAAGTCGGCCTGATTTTCCTGCGTGCGCAGCGTGTCGATTAGCGAGGTCATCTCGCTGGAGTTATATTTGCCGTAGTTTTGCTCGTTGCCCTTGCGCAGGAAAAAGCCCACGTCCGGCACCACATCCATCTGGAAGGAGCACAGCGCCAGGTCGAAGCTGCCGTTTTCCAGCACCGTTTTGCATTCGTCATAGCTGACCGTTTCAATATGGATGCTGATGCCCACTTCCCAAAGCATATCGGCGATCATGTTGGCGGTTTCAAAGCGAACGTCGTTGTCCGGGTCCTCGTACACCCACAGGCCAAGCACCAGGTGTTTGGGCTCCTCCGCGCCCTCCACGGGCTTGTCCAGGATGCCGTTGTCATCCAGGTCCACCCAGCCGTCCTCGGCCAAAAGCTCTTTCGCCTTGTCGGGATTGTAGACGAAGGTGCTCTCCTGATCGTAGTACAGCCAGCTGTCCGACGGGATGGGGGTATCGGCGTCGGTGGTCATGCCCATATAGACGTTTTGGGAGATGGAATCGACGTTGATGGCATAGCGGATGGCCTGGCGCACCTTGAGGCTGTCCAGCGGGAAGGATCTCTCGCGGTGGTTGATGAGCAGCACCTCCAGCTGCCTTGTCGAATAGGAGATGGATAGTGAGTTGATGCCGCTCTTGTACTGCGCCGCCGCGACCGAGCGTGTGAAAACCGTATCCACGCGGCCGTACTCGTAGGCGTTGATCATGTCCTTGTTGTTGGGATAAAAGGTGACGGTGATCTCCTGCACCTGCGGCTGGGTTTGCCACCAGAGCGGATTTGCGTTGAGCAGCATATAGTTGGCGGGCTGAAAGCTGCTGATCACATAGGGGCCCGTGCCAACGGGGTTGGCCATCTCCACCTGGGAGGCAGGTACCACGGGAAAGGTCATGCTGTAAAGCAGGCCGTAATAGTCGCGCGCCGCCTTGACGACCACGGTGCGGTCGTCCTGCGCGCTGAAGGACGACACCATATAGCGGATGTTGCCATAAAAGCCGCGGTCCAGCCCCTGGTCATTCTTGGCCAGGTTCAGGATATACTGCCCGCTGGCCACCACGTCCTGCGCGGTGAGGGGCGTGCCGTCGGAAAAGGTGATGTTCTCGCGCAGGGTGAAGGTCCAGGTCTGCCCCCCGCCGCTCTCGGTCCAGCTTTCGGCCAGAAGGGGCTGGGGCAGGCCGTTATCGTCCACGGTGACCAGGCTTTCATACACCACGCCGTAGAGGGACGCCATATCGCGCTCCTGGGGCGTGAGGGGACGAATCTCCGTGGTGCGGGTGGAAATCATGCCCACGAGGAGGGAATCCTCCACGTTTTCGCCAATGGCGGCCAGGGGCACAAGCATCAGACAAAGCAGCAGGCAAAGAACTCGTTTCATGCATCATCCTCCGTGGCTTCATAATAGATGCGCTTGTAGGCGGCATAGTCGTCCAGCACGCGGGTGGCGTACTGCTTCGTAGGTCCGTCGATCATATCGTCGAGCTGAATGGTCAATCCGTCCTGGCTGTAGCGGGAATCGTTGAGCCAGTTCTGCACCTCGCCCTGCCCCGCGTGGAAGCTGGCGGCCACCAGCACCGGGTCGCCCCGGAAGCGCTCGCTCAAAAAGTTCAGATACCAGCAGCCGTATTCCACATTGGTTTCCGCGTCGTACATGCTGTCGAAGCTGTATTCTCCGGCCCCGCCCATCTTGTCATAGATCCAGCCGGCGGTGTCCTCCATCAGCTGCATCAGCCCGCGCGCGCCCACGCTGCTCTCCGCATCCGGCCGGAAGGAGCTTTCGTTGAGCACGATGGCCGCCACAAAGGCGGGGGAGAGGTTGTACTTGGCAGCCTTTTCCTCGATGAGCTCCTCATACCGCAGGGGATGGGCCTCCCGGACGGCTTCCTCCTGGGCTGCGCGGGCGGCAAGCACCTGCTCGGTCTGCCGGTCCATGCTCATCCGGGCAATCCACAGGCCGATGGCAGCAAACACGCACGCAAACGCCGCGATCCCCAGCCACGGGATGGACAGCCGGGGCCGGGCCTGCTCCGGGGCGTGCTCGTCCTCCTCCACATGCCAGCCTTCGTCCGGCTCCAGGGGCGCGGAGAGGTCCGGCAGCGGAACATCAAGGTCGCCGTATCCCAGGCGCGCGGCATAGGCTCTCACCGGATGGGTATCCGCGGGCTCAAAACGCGCGGCGGCGGCATAGGCCTGCGCCCGGTCCGTCTGGGGCGCGGGCTGCGATGCTTCCAGCGCAGGCGCAGAGGGGCGCGCCGAGCGCCGCTCCCATTCGGCGCGGTCCGGCGGATAGGAACGGCGCGAGGCGGGCGGACGGACGGTTTCGCTCCGCGCGACTTCGCGCCGCCGGTCTACGGCATACTGCGCGCCATGCCGCCGGTGCACGGGCTGCTCGGCCTGCCGGCGTTCCATCTGTAACTGCTCCTGAAGCAGCTGCCGGGGATAACCCGCCTGCTCATAATCCGCCAGCGTCTGGGGCAACGGGCCGGAAGGGGGCTGCTGCGCGGGCGCGCGGCGGCGCAGGGGCCTGCCCAGCGGATCCGTGGGTGCAGGCTCCTCCTGGGTCGGTGGCGCGGCCTGGATGCGCGGCCCTTCGGGGCGGCGCAGGGGCAAATTGTTCTGCTGGGCCACGCGCAGCCAATCGGGCATATCGGGGCGGGCCGGCGGCTCATAGCGCGCGCCGTCCTCCGCCACCGTAACGGGCGGATTGGCGGGCATGGCGATGCGCGCGCCCGTACCGGGCACGTC
>DBFXIC010000365.1:0-4141 GCA_048455095.1 Anaeromassilibacillus sp. | reverse complement strand
CCCGGCGAGAACATCTCCGGCGGCGGCCAGCAGCCCACCGGCCCGTATGTCATCGTGGACATGGATTCGTACCGTACCAATCCCGGCTATTCCTCCATCATCTATCACGAAAGCACCCTGCACGCCATCGGCTGGGTGCTTCGTCATACCTACCCGTTCATGGTCATCGACGACAACGACCCGGACAATGAAACCTGGTCGCGCGTTGCCGGACAGTTCGCCATCCGGCAGGTCATCCGCGAGCTGGAAGGGCCGCAATACGTCCGTGATTACTGGAACATGGACAACTTCTACCGCGCCAGCGGACAGGCTCCCGGCGTGTATCTGGAATACGCGCGCTGGCTTGCGGCCAACGGCATCGCCCGCGCCTCCATGACGGGGGCCATCTCCGTGAGCAACCAGTCCACCCGCTTTTCGGGCGGTTCCCTGACCGGCACCGTCACCCTTACCACGGACGCGGACCTCATTCGCGTCAGCCGGTCCTATGGGGTTTTGACCGGAAACACCGCCGGGCAGGATGAATCCTACTACTACCTCAACAGCGGGGATACGGTATCCATCACCGCGCCGGGGACCCACCTCAGCTTTGTGGCCGAATCGGTTTCGTCCGACGAGGAGGAGGCGAGCTTTCTGGTGGGCGTGCCGGATGTGGCCATCCAGAAGGTACTCATTCCGCAGTACGGCGCGCCCTACAAGCTCCAGTCCGTGACCGTCACCTTCGATATGCCCCTGGGCGCGGCAGCCGTCACCAAGACGTCCGCCTCCACCGGCGCGCCGCTGGCGGGCGCGGTGTTTGAGCTGGTTAGCGGAAACGCCGTCATTGCAACGCAGACCACCGGCGCGGACGGCGTGGCACGCTTTGAGAACCTCCAGCCGGGCGTGTACACCATCCGGGAAAAGAGCGCCCCGGAAGGGTACCTCGTATCCGTTCCGGGCGAGCAGAGCGTCACCGTCACGGCGGGCGGCACGGCCCATGCGAGCTTTGCCAACGCGGAGATCACGGGCAAGATCCGCATTGTGAAACGGGACAGCCTGACACGGGAGGCGCTGGCCGGAGCGGAGTTCACCGTCACCCGTTTGTCGGCTCCCGCAGGCGCAACCGGCGTGGGCGGCAGCGTGGTCATCGTCACGGATGCAAGCGGCGTTGCCGAAACCGGCTGGCTTCCCTGGGGCCGATACCGCATCGAGGAAACCACCGTGCCGCAGCACTATGTGGACGTTGGCTTTGAAACCGAAGTCGAGATTCGGGACAGTGGCAGGACCTGCGAGATTGAAGTGGAGAACGAGCCAACAAAGGGGTACATCCGCATCACCAAGACCGACCGCCTGAGCGGCAACCCCATTGAGGGCGTGCGCTTTGATATCTACGAAAACGATGAGTATGGCTCGGCGCTGGTCGGCAGCATGGTAACGGATGAGAATGGTGTGGCCGTATCCGAACCGCTGCGCAAGGGGCGCTACATCGTCCGGGAACACGGAGAAACGGCGGGGTATGTGTTTGAGGAGATTGCGCTGGACGCGGTGGTAAAGCCGGATGAAACCACCGACCTGTCCGTGACCAACCAGCCGGTGCGGGTCCTGCTGAAGCTGTACAAGCGCGATGCGGACGAATACGCCGGGAAGCCCGCGGATGTGCCCGGCACGCGCGGCGACGGCGAGCTGACGGGCGCGGTCTTCCGCGTGCTCGCGGCGCAGGACATCACCGACCGGCAGGACAACGTGATCTATGAAAAGGGCGCTGTGGTCGTTGATTCCCTGACCACGGCGGGTGAGGATGCTTCCGTAACCACGGATGCGCTCTGGCCGGGCGTGTATGAGATTGTGGAGCTTGCGCCGCCTGTGGGGTATCAGGCTGCCGTGGATTCTATCATAGTGGATGCGCGATCCGCGGCAAAACAGTCGCACGAAGCCGTTGTCATCTATGAAGGTGTTGTCACCAATGAAATCCGCTATGGCGCGCAGGCCATTGTCAAATTGCTCGGAGGCATGAGCGACGATCCCGACCCGGACCGCGTGGAGACGCCGGAGGCGGGCGCGGAGTTTCTCGTGTATCTTCGCAAGGCAGGGTCTTACGAGAACGCCCGCGCGTTGGAGCGCGACCGGCTGGTGACGGATGAAAACGGCTACGCGAAAACCAAAGCCCTGCCCTACGGCGTCTATGTGCTGGAACAGATAAAGGGCGCGCCGGGGTATGAGCTCAAGGGCCCGATCCTCTTTGAGATCGACGGGACCGAGGACATCCTCAACCCGCCGCCCCTGACGCTCTCCGACCGGCCCATCCGCTACCGCCTGCGCCTGATGAAGACGGACAGCGAAACAGGAAAGGCCGTCACGCTTTCCGGCGTCTCCTTCAAGCTCAGAGACGAGACGGGAGAGTTTGTTACCCAAACCGTCTCCTATCCCACCCGGCAGGAGACCGACACCTTTGTTACCGACGAAACCGGCAGTGTGACATTGCCCGAAACGCTCACCTGGGGCCTGTACTTCGTTGAGGAAGTCACAGCTCCGAAAGGCTATCTCATCCGCGAGGAGGCGCTGCCGGTGTTCGTAGGGCAGGACGGCGACGCGCCCGGAGAAACGTACCAGATCGACGTGGAAGTCCCCAACGAGCCGGTCAAGGGGCGGATTCTGCTTGAAAAGAAGGGGCCGCGGCTCACCGGGTTCGAGGTGACGGCAGATGCTTACGGGAACGAGGCGCACCGCCCCGTATACGAAGAAAGGTATCTGGCGGGGGCGGTGTTTGAGCTTCGGGCTGCGGAAACCATCACCGGCGGGGACGGCACTGTCTGGTTTGAACAGGGCGAGCTGGTGGAAACCCTCACCACCGCCTCGGATGGGCCGGCAGCCTCCGGGCTGCTACCGCTGGGACGGTATGTGCTGGTGGAAATTCACGCGCCCGAAGGGTATGCGCTGGATGACACGCCGCATGAGGTCACGCTGGATGCTTCGGATGCCTATACCCCTGTGGTAGAAGTCCGCGCAGAGCTGACCAATGAATATCTACCGGCTGAAATTACGCTGACCAAGTATAAGGAAACCATGCAAGCGATGGAAGATGAGCATGGCGTTCGTCAGACTGTCATAACCGTCCCCGGCGAGGGCTTTGTATTCGGTCTGTACAATGCCTCCGACATTCCCTATGACGGCGGCGTTCTCCCTGCTGGTACGCTGGTGGCCTCCGGCGCGACGGATACGGACGGGCGGCTGGTGCTTGCCGGGCAGTACCCGCACGGGGAGTACTATGTGAAGGAGCTGCAAGCGCCGGAAGGCTGGAAATTGCCTGCCGGGACGTTCCCCGTTTCAATCCTGCCTGAGAAAGCGCAAGAGGACGCCGTCATCCGCGCCGGTCTGACGGTGCATAACGAGCTGATCTGCACACCCGTCACGATCACCAAGACCGACATCACCGGCGCGGCCCCGGTGCCCGGCGCGCTCATCGAGGTACGAAACAGCCGGGATGAGATCATCTATCGCGCGCGCACGGATGAAAACGGCGAGCTGCCGGACATTCTCCTCATGCCCGGACAGTATGCCTTCCGTGAGGTGCTCGCGCCGGACGGCTACGCGCTCAACGAGGCCGTATGCATCTTCGTGGTGGACGCACAGGGCCAGGTGAGCGGCGATACGGAGATTCGGGACGATTGGACGCGCTTTTCCCTGCGCAAGACCGACACAGGCGGCCGGGTACTTGCGGGCGTACAGTTTGCGCTGGTCGATGCGGACGGAAACCAGATCATGACCGCCGAGACGGACGAAAACGGGCTGGCTTCGTTTGAAAGGATTCCTTACGGGCGCTACACCGTTGTGGAAACGCGGCCTCTGTCCGGCTATCTTCCCGCCGGAATGGTCGCGGAACTGACCGTAGACGGGCAGTACGTCAATCCCGACGCGCCGCTGGAGGTCGTCAATGTTCCCGCGGACACTACCGACATCCAGACCGGAGTGGACCTGCCGTTCACGCCCCTGATGTGGGCAGGCGTGGGGATGACGGCGGGCGGGTTGGTACTCATCGGCGTCTATGGGTACAGGCGCAGGAAGCGCCGGTGACAGCTTTCGGGAGGACGGCTCTGCTGGCCGTCCTCCTTCCTCCCCGTTGCCGGGTGGGGGCAAATACGGTATAATGAAGCCAATTCAAAGGAAG
>DBFXIC010000364.1:0-5382 GCA_048455095.1 Anaeromassilibacillus sp. | reverse complement strand
CCCGCACGGGGAGCGTGGGTTGAAATAACGGTTACTGCTCCGCTCTGCGAAACGGCCTGGTCGCTCCCCGCATGGGGAGCGTGGGTTGAAATAACGCACTGGCAAACAAACACGCCGATGCCATGGTCGCTCCCCGCACGGGGAGCGTGGGTTGAAATTACCGTCAGTTATAGCCAAGGATACCATGAGCCATTCAAAGTAAAAAGTCACTCTTCAAATCGGAGAGCTTACAAGGCCATCGAAGACACCGTTCGCAATAACGGATTTGCATTCTGAGTATTGAAACGCTTAGAGAGGTCTACGGCTGAAAAGCCGTCCTGATACGAGAGGCGGGAACGCCTCCCGGCCCCTATCACCAATTAAACGCCGTTTAACGCCCCTCAGACCGTCCTGACGCATTTGCCCTACCAAACTCACACACAAACACAAAAAACGTCCCTGCGCGCCATTTTAGGCCGTTTTACGCAGGGACGTTTTTTAATCCGCAAATGCGATTACCACAAAAACGACGATTACTACCACATTTTTACCACAAACGGGAAATTAGAAAAACGAGAAAAACGAGAAAAAGAAGCTCACGCCATTTCGGCCATGATGGACATTCAGCCTCGGAGCTCCCCTTTCTTCTACGCGAAAAGCGTTGATTTTCAAGGCTTTTTCGATATTCTTTCAGAAAAAACCAGCGGCCTGAGCAATGCTCAAGCCGCTGCTGGAATGGTCGAGGTGACAGGATTTGAACCTGCGACCTTTTGGTCCCGAAGGGTCCAGAAGACTTTTCAACCATCAGATACCCGTAAAAACAGGCTTTTTCGCATGTGTTTGAATCCTATGAGGTGGTTTATTTTGCCTTCCGCCGCGGTGTTTTTTATTTCTTCCCCCAAGTTTTCCCCCATTTTTGCCCGGATTGTGGATAATTCCGTATAGCTGTAAAAAACTGAAATCATTAAGTGTATGCACTAAACTGTAATTTCTGAAAGTTCTGTAATGCTCCCAAAAGCTACAATATAAGGCGTCTCAGGTGTCCCCTTACAGTTAATATATTTATCTGTAAGAATAAGTAATAAACTGTAATACGAAGGGGTACCCACCCCCAAATAATTAGAACACGCGCTCCAAAGGGCTAAGCTCCCTTCCGGTGTAAAAATCCCTCTTACAAAACTTTTGAGATAGGGGGGGATGGGATATACAGATTCACTTTCGACCCAACTGGCAAATGCAGACAACTCCAATAGAAGAATCACAGCGTTATCAAAAAATCGACTGCTTTCTCCTTTCCGCGTTGCCCGCTCCCTATATTGATGGCGTCCATTCTCATGGGTGGCCATGGCGCCGGGCGCGCCACCCCCGCACCCCCGTCCACGCTTCTGGCCACATGGTGGCCAGCCGCTCACGTTGCCATCCTGCCACAGCTCTAAACCGCGTGCATGTACGGTTCGCACAAAACTACTAAGAAAGCAAAAAAAAACGAGGCAATCGCCTCGTAATCACATGTCCCATCTGCATTCAGCAGATGCAACCAGATCATCAGTGGAGAACAGCGAATACAGCATGGTCAACTGATTATTATATTGTTGTTTTGAAAAAGGCATGCTCGACAGATCATCTACGATACATTTTATTCGCCTGGACAGTTCTGTCCCCAGCCCTACCATGCGTTGCAGCTTTAACAATCCATTTCGGCAATCAAACAATCTGATTAGCATATTGTATCCCATACCATCTTCTACGCTGACAAGGTTGGGAGCCTGCCCAATATGCGGAGAATACGTGCAGTCAATCCATTCTTGAGTACCAAAGCGTGCACAGAGGTAAAGCAAATCATATTTTCTTCCCACACACACAGCCAGCGGCGAGTATTTGCCCATGCTCCGTACTTCACTTGCGGTAGGATTATTGTACAAGAGAGTCAGCAATAATCCTGCATCATCAATGGCCAGATAGGCTCCTTCGCTGCGTCCGGCAAACTCCGGATATGTGTTTCCAATTACAAAAGCATTCACTCGGCATCCTCCTCCACATCCATCCACGCGCGGGAAAACTCTTCGTCCTTGAACAGCTCGGCAAGTCCTGTTATCTGCTTAAGCCGTAGTATCTCATCGGAATCCATGCCAAGATGCTTGGCGATCCAGGCATCGCTGCGCCCGATTTTATGCAGCTCCGCCACGATATTTCCCATCAGGTCCACGTCGTGCGTGCCACGCGCGCGATTATGCCGAATGGTAGAAGCCATTCTCTCATCGATAGGCTTATCGATTACACTTACGGGCAGCTTCCCGCCCTCCCGATCACGAATGTCCTGATGATCCAGCATAATGCGATAACGATGAAATCCATCAACGATGTCGTAACGATCCGCATCAGCATCATAGAAGCAAACAATCGGCATGGTATATCCATCCTGCTTGATGCTGTCGTACAGCAACCGCATTTCCGGTGGCGCAACACTGTTAGGATTATATTCGTTTGGACGGATTTTTTCAATAGGTACTGCTCTTACATTGTACACAGGGCTGATAAAGCTCATTCTTTTTCCCCCTTTATGATTGCGCGGTATTTACTCTTAATCGCATCGATGCGCTTCTGCTGTTCTTTGTTGGGGCCAAACCCCATGAATCTACAATAATGATCATTTTTCAGTATGCAGTAACACATTCGCTTCCAGCTGGGAATATCTATGGTACTCTTTACATCATCCGTATCATCTGGGATATCCCCTTCAAATACGATGCGGGTCTTTCCGTCCTTGGTGTAATTAGATATGCCATTTTCGCGGATGCTGTATCCACGATCACGGATTTCAGCAATCACCTCCGATGAGAAACCGCCACCTGTTTCATGCCAGAATTTATCTGAAAAGCGAAATTTCTCAAGGTAGTTTTCCCGTATCTCACGCGGAAGAGTGGACAACAGAAAAATAGTATAGCTTTGCCATGTGTGCCCCTTTGGCAGCGTTACCTGACGATAACCCATAGCTTTTGTGGAACCATAGATTGCGCCAAAATTAGCACCTTGCACCCGGCCTACCAGCTTAGCCCACGTTTTTGGCTCTATCACCCGATACAGGTTGAGCGATTGCGTGGCCCATTCGTTGAATGGACTGGCTACCCGCATCTGGTCGATACTCTGACCGGCTTTATAAAATAGGTCATAGAGCCGGTTATAGTCATAGCCGAATTTTCCGTTGGCCACCCATACATCCTGCGTGGTCCAATCGTATAAAGGGGATGCGCTGTATACGTCTTTATAGATGCCGGTAATCCAGGATTCGCCCTTGTATGGATACCGCTTGTTGATGATCGCATTGTAGCGGTGCAGGCTCTCATCCGCCCGCATGCCGATCAGCGATACCGTTTTCCCGCCACCGCAAAAATCCTTGTACCAACGGCTGAATTTCTTGTATAAATCCTCCTGGAGCATTTTTTCCGTATAAAAGTCAAAAGGATTGTTTGCTTTATTGATAACCCATGGATTTTCCGGCATGGGCCGCACCCATTTATCTTTGTCCTCATCTGCCCACGGATACCAAAACAACTCATAATTGCTAAGGGCCGTCTTGCTGGCCATCGGCAGGCAGCACCAAAAGGCATCCATATCAGGCGCATAGCGTTCAAACATGCGTGTAACAAATTCCGTCGTTTTCTCATATTGTGCCTCAAAATCCTGATGAAACAGCCCAATTCTTTTCCTAATGCCGCGCTTTCGCATATAGTCGGCGATCAGATTCAGCAGAAGGCCGCTGTCCTTCCCTCCTGAAAAACTGACAAAGACATTATCAAATTCAGAAAAGATAAAATCCATTCTGTCAATAAATGCTTCATATACCGTTTTATCAATGTAGGCCTTTACCAACGTCCCGCACCCCCTTAATCCATTGCATCAGCTTGTCTTTGTCATCCTTATGGGCATCAATTTCCCGCCTCAATGCATCCATCAGGCTTTCCTTTCGGCGCAGGCAGTCCAGTATGCGAACATCCAGCGTTCTTTCCGCCACGATGTCATATATATTAACGATCTGGTCCTGGCCAATGCGATGCACTCGGTCTTCGGATTGAAGCCGCGTTCCAAGATTCCAGTCGTTTGAATAATAAACTACATTTCGGCAAAATTGCAAGTTCAGTCCATAGCCTGCGCAGGTTTTATTTGCGACGAAATACTGTTTGACCCCCGCAAAAGAATCAATGATTTCCTTTCTTCTTTTCTGCGGGACGTCCCCCGTAAAGGATACGGCCTTTTCACCCAGGATGCCGCATATTGTATCTATTTCAAACGTATACTTGCAGAAGATAATACACTTTTCATCCCCGATACTGTTTGAAAGAAGATTCATCAGGCCACAGATGCGCGGATTTTCCATCGGGTCGGAAAACATGGGTTTTGTAGTAAAGTGCTTTCCATTATCATGCACATATTGCCCTGCGATTACGGCCTGCAACGCTGCGAACATGCGATATATCGTTTCAGGCTCCAATTCATCCAACTGGAAAAGCATCTGTTCTGAAATCTCATCATAATGCCTGTCCTGCTCATCAGAAAGGAATACAGGGACGGTTTCATATACCTTGTCCGGCAGGTCCAAGCATTCCTCGCGCGTCACCTGGTAGCAGTACGGCGCTATTTTCTCCGTGATGTAATCTACGTTGTGCGCGCGAACAATACGTCCAGGCCGATTCGGATCAAATTCCAGGTGATTTGCGGCAAAACGGTAGAAACTGCGGTAGCCAAGAATACGCCAGTCAAGCAGATACCACTGCGCATACAGATCAGCCATGCTTTTGGTTATCGGCGTTCCATTCAAAATCAGCCGGTAGCGGCACTTCGAGCCAAGCCTGATGATGTTTCTTGTGCGGATAGCGAGATCATTTTTCACCAGATTGCTTTCATCAACAACCATCATGCAGGTGCCGCTGGAAACAAATTTGAGCAACTTGTCATACAGCCGCATGGAGCTGGACAGGCTTTCAATACCATACACCCACAGCCGCTCCTGGTCCCACTCGCAATGCTTTGAAATATCCGCTTTGATACTGTCTATGATGGAGCAGGGGCACAGCCACAAAACGCGGTCAATTCGTTCTTTCCGGCGGTGAATTATCTCAACCGCCGTTCGCGTCTTTCCTGTCCCCTGCTCCATATAAAGAGCACCCACACGGATTCCCAGCAGCTTTTCGACCGCCCTCTCCTGCCAGGGCAGCAGCGAGGTTAAAGTGCGCTCAATCATCCTTCAAATCGGGAATCACTTCCCTGCTGGACGCCAGAATCTCGGCCAGCTCCTCGCTTTCCGTTTTTTGTTTGGCAGGAACCGCAGGAGAAACGACGAGGCGGCTGTGCTTTGCTTCCGTCGCGGCTTCCAGGAGCGCCATGGCCCTTTTCGTGATTTCAAAA
>DBFXIC010000363.1:0-3042 GCA_048455095.1 Anaeromassilibacillus sp. | reverse complement strand
TAGCACTTCAAGTATACTTGAAGTCAATTCTTATTTTTACAGATTAGAACCTATTTTGTATCCGAACGTGTGCTGGTTCTCTGTGGAGAACCAGCCAAGGGTCAGCCTCATCGGTTAAATTAGGAAAGGAGCATCCGGCTGCGCGGGCAATTTCCATGCCAGCCGTACACAAACATATGGAATCCTATACCATCAAGCAAGTCTCTCAAATGTTTCATCTCCCCGCTTCCACCCTGCGTTATTACGAGGACATGGGAATCCTCACCAATATCGAGCGCTCGGAAAGCGGCCAACGTATCTATGAGCAAAAGCACATCAACCGTCTGCGGACGATCTTCTGCTTTAAGCGGACCGGCATGTCCATCGCACAGCTCCAGGAATTTTTCAGCTATGAGGGCGACGAGTCGGCGCACATCGACGATATCCTGCACTTATTGGAGAAGCAAAAGGCCCATGTGGCGGAACAGATTGCCAAAATGCAGCAGGACCTGAAGCATGTGGAGCGCAAGCTCCGTTATTACGGCGACATCAAAACTGCCTTTGACACAGGAACGGAACTGCCCCATTGGACGGACTACAGCGAAAAGGAATTCTGACGGCGTTTCATGGGATTGGCATACCTGTTCATCGCCAACAGACAGTAGCAAGCAGGATCGTGTGTCCGGGGATGGCGCACAGCTCTTTGAAGAGGGCCTCATAGCCAACGGTGCACCCGATGAAGCGGAATGCGAGGCGTTCGGCAGACGATTGCCGCATTTTAAGCGCTGCGTTTCTCGCTTCCTGCATGCGCTTGATTCCATTCCAAAATGGAGATTCTCTTTACATTCCTATACAACCGGATTGCTGCCGGATGTTTTGCTTCATCCGGACCTGCATCCTTCAGGGACAGACGTACGCGTTCGGTCAGGCGTCCCTTTGCGGGCGGTTTTCATTTACTTGTCATCCCTCATTTTCTATAGCGTCACTCCATACGAGCCAAGCCGGGCATGGACATATGGCTCGGCAAAGCGTCCACCCTATCGACATCCCATTGCTTACAAGGCACTCCATACAGATATTTTCTTCCTTAGTCACAGAAGCCCGGCGGATTTCCGCCGGACTTCTGTTTTTATGTATCCAACGATTGCGTCCGGCCAGTGTCGAATATTCCCGGACACAACTGGAAGGAAGGATAATACGTCTGTTGTCTCCCGTCGTAATCGTACAGCTGGATGGGATAGGTCGTCGGCAGCTGATTCCCCAACAAAAGCGCCAGTCCCCAAAAGCCGTTGAAAAACAGGTGGACGTGGATATCCCGGGCCTTCCTCCCCTCATACACTTTATGGCGCTCGAGGATTCTGCCGACCAGCCATTTGGCCGTCTCTTCCAGGTTGATGTGCTCGTCGTACCGTTCCTGGTTCAGCAGAACCAATCTGCACACGTTTTCAAATCCCCGGTCTTCGACATAATTATAAAAAATATTTGTGCCGGTATCATCCTCTTTTGCCTGGATGTAAACACACAACTGAATCGGTTTATGCGTATCGATGGCATCCTCTTTCAAAGAAAGATCGAATTCCGGCACGTTTCCACTCTGATCATTTAAAAATACGGTATTTTGGACTTGGTAATACAGCTTCGCACTCCCTCGAATGTGCAATGCGTACCCGATCAAAATCCCCGCGTTGACAGAGAGAAATGCAGAAGTGACCAGATATGTTGCCGCATCCTCCTCCGTCCGCAGCTGGTGTATCAGCTGCGAGAGGGTCTGGATTGCTTCGGACATTTGCGCATCATCCGCGTGCACTCCTGAACCCAGTGGGAGCGGCGTTTCCCCCGCCTTTGCAAAATTGCAGCTTGCGAATGCCAATCTTTTAAACGAGGGCCTGTGGCAGATTTCGCGGCACAGCATCCATCCATTTCCGTCGATTAAATCATATTGGTATAATTGCAGGGAAAATTGCGCGCCCTCGCCGGAGTCCTCCCCCATGCAAAAGACCGGTTTTACTCTCTTCGCGTGTTTCGTCGTGCTGGCCATAATCTGCCACAGATTCGAATCGTCGTCATAACCGAACTGACATCTGTGGGAATGGCCGCACAAGTAGAACACCCGGCGGTTTCTCAGGATATTTTTGAGATTCTCCTCCTCTTGGGCCGTGAGGAATTCCATGCTGTGGTGCGCCAATACAAAGAGCGGCTTGGAGGGATCCGCTGGCTGGTGGCTTTTGAGTTCCTCGTTGATCGCAATGGCATCGATCAATAGCTCCCGCTCCCCTTCGGTCCCGTCGCAGATCAGCGCCGTATTCAGCCGGAGAATGTCAAAGCCGTCCCCCTCTATATATTGATGGAACGCACTGTGTGCCTCTCTCGGCCTGTCCATATGCACGCGGGCATCGACCTCTTCAAAAAACGCAAACCGTTTCACAAAGTATTCGCGCAGATCTTTTGGAAATGACTCCCGATACTTCGGATATACCGCCCTTACCTGTTCGATTTTTTCCCGGTCGCTCCCGCTTCTGCTCAAATCGTGATTTCCCGGGACAAGATAGATGCGCTGACTCGGGACGTGCAGCGCTTTCGCAACCCTCAAAATATAGTCGGCTGCGGTCTGCGCCTGCTCATCCAACTTCTCCTTGCACGGTTCCGACAGCGCCGCGTCGCGATAATCCCCCGTGACAAAAAGGCCGTCCGCCGTAAGATGCTGCTTTTCAATATATATGGGAAGCTCATCCCGCAAGGTGTTCGACAGCAGATGGTTGAAGTCCTTATTTAAATGAATATCCGACAAATGCATCCAACGCATATGCCCCACTCCTTTATTCAACTGTTTTAACAGTCCCAGTGGAAAGTGCCCTTTGTACCTAACAAAAAGAGACTGTTTATTTTAAATCATACTATAAATTTCTATATAAGTATATATTTTTGTCTATATCTTTCATTATTTCTTTCTTTTCTCATACTGCCTGCGTCCTGCCACTTGCTTAAAAAAGCAGGAACCCTTTTCACCGGCAGCCACAATTTCTTTATAATTTTTCTTCCAGCCATTGACAAGCACAAGTTAGC
>DBFXIC010000362.1:0-5887 GCA_048455095.1 Anaeromassilibacillus sp. | reverse complement strand
GGTGCTGTTCGTGGCGAATTACAATGTTTCCTACGCGGAGAAGCTGGTTCCCGCGGCAGATGTTTCGGAGCAGATTTCCACCGCCGGAACAGAGGCTTCCGGTACCGGCAACATGAAATTTATGCTCAACGGCGCAGTGACGCTCGGCACGTACGACGGCGCAAATGTCGAGATCGTGGAGCAGGCGGGCAAAGAGAACAATTATATCTTCGGCGCCCGTGTGGAAGAACTGGAAAATCTCAAGGAGATTTACAATCCCAGGGCAATTTACGACGCGTATCCGCGCATCCGCAAGGTCGTGGATACGCTGATAGATGGCACGTTCAGCGACGGCGGAACCGGCATGTTCCGGGATCTGTACGATTCTCTGCTGAAGGGCGCCAGCTGGCATGCACCGGATAACTACTATCTGTTGTTGGACTTCCTGCCGTACTGTGATGCAAAGCTTCAGGCAAATACAGATTATCGGGAAAATCGGTTGGACTTCACCCGTAAATGCCTGCAGAACACGGCAAATGCAGGGAAATTCTCCAGCGACCGCACAATTCAGGAATATGCCGCGGAAATTTGGAAGGTAGGCGAGTGAAGCTAGAGCGGCTAACGCATGCTATGAAGAGGCGTTATCTGTGTGGTCTTCCTGTATACTTCTTTTCTATCTGGTGTCTTGCCGGAACCCGTTATCGCTGCTTTTCAGCAAAATCCGGCTGGAAATAAAACCAGGAATTGTAAAAACCAATCGGATATGCTACAATAATAAAATCAATCCATACAGCCCGCGCAATAAGATTTTGTGCGGGCTGTATGGGATAGGCAGGGTACTGCATATGCTTTTGGTAGGGATGGATCTGGTTGAAGTCAAACGAATCGAAAAATCCATACAGAATCCGCGTTTTTGCAAAAGGGTGTTTGGGCCCGCTGAACGGGCCTTTTTGCAAAAGCGCGGATTTTCCGCGCAGAGTGCGGCGGCATCTTTTTGTGCCAAGGAAGCGTTTGCAAAGGCGCTCGGCACAGGTGTACGCGGCTTCTCATTGGAAGAGGTGGAACTGCTGCGCGGGGAACTGGGTGAGCCGAGCCTGCACTTGAGTGGCGCGGCACAGCGCATTGCACAGGAGCGCCATCTGGCGTTTTCGGTGAGCGTAACGCACACCAGGGAATATGCGGCGGCTGTCGTAATTGGGCAGGAATGCCCGGAGCCTTGATTTTAATTTAAGATTGAGAATCGATTGCGCCCGAAGCAGTCCGGATAAAAAGGAGAGGTACATAGATGAAGGTATTGAACGCGGAACAGACCCGGAATCTGGAAAAGAACGCCGTGCGATCGGGCATCAGCTATCTGCAGCTGATGGAAAACGCGGGGGCGGCGGCCGCGCGTTTTATCAAAAAGCGCTTTCCAGTCGATCAGAAGCGCGTTGTGGTGCTTTGCGGAAAAGGGAACAACGGCGGGGACGGTTTTGTCGCTGCACGCCATTTGGCGGAGCTGGGGGCGAAGGTGATTGTGGTGCTCACCGAGGGCCAGCCCGGCACGGATATCGCGCGGGAGATGTTTGAAAAGCTCTCCGATACCGCAGTCAAAACGGTGGACTACCTTGAAACGCCGGAAATCATTGCGCCGATGCTCTCTTCGGCGGATTATATTGTAGATGCGATCTACGGCATCGGCTTTCACGGTTCCGTTCCAGAATATCTGCACCCGTTGTTTATCGTGGTCAAAAGCTGTACGGCCACGGTAATCTCTTTGGACATTCCCAGCGGTGTGATCTGTGACACCGGGGGCATCGAGGGCAAATGCATTCGTGCGAACTATACGGTCTCCTTCACAACGCTGAAAAACGCGCACCTCCTGCAACCAGGCAAGACATATTGCGGGCAGGTGGCCGTCGTACCGGTTGGCATTACTGCCGCGCAGGTAAACCGTCAGTCCACAACCCTTGAGGTGACGGAACAAAACGTGGCGCGCGCAATGGTCAAACCCCGCAAGCCCGAGAGCAACAAGGGCAGCTATGGAAGGCTGCTGTGCGTATGCGGCAGTGCGGGCATGGCGGGAGCGGCCGCGTTGAGTGCAAAGGCGGCAGTCCGCTGTGGCGCGGGACTGGTGAATGTCGCGCTGCCATCGACGATCTATCCGATCGTGGCCTCTCAAGTAGTAGAACCGACATATACGCTGTTGAACTACCTGCCAAACGGATCGCTTTCCGGAGAGAGCGAACGCAATTTATTGGCATTCCTTTCCCGCTCTACAGCCTGCCTGATCGGCTGTGGCCTTGGAAAGTCCGCTGCCTCGGTAGCACTGGTGACAAAGCTGGTGGCAACGGCCAAATGCCCGTTGATCATCGACGCCGATGGTATAAATATTATTGCGGAGCATATAGATATTTTGAAAACAGCAAAGGGCCCCGTGATTATGACGCCGCATCCCGGCGAGATGGCCCGCCTCCTCAAGACCAACGTTGCGGACGTGCAGGCGCACCGGCTGCAATATGCGCGTACCTTCGCGGCAGAGCACAATGTGACCATGGCGCTCAAGGGTGCGGGAACCATCGCGGTTTCGCCGGAGGGCAAGGCGTTCCTCAATATCACGGGAAATCCCGGCATGGCAAAGGCGGGGAGCGGTGACGTGCTGGCCGGTATGATCGCCTCGTTTGTGGCACAGGGCATCCAGCCGCTGACGGCTGCCGCCGGCTGTGTTTACCTGCATGGCATGGCTGGCGACCGCTGCGCGCAGCAGTTGTCCAAGTGCGCCATGCTGCCATCGGATATGATTGAAAAGCTTCCGGAGCTGTTTTTGGAAATCGAACGATAGACCGGAGGGATGCCCATGCGCAAGGCCGCGCTATTCCTGCTCGCGCTTTTTCCGTTTTTATTTACGGCCTGTGCGGCCGCTGTACAGCCGCTGGAACCAGTGGATCTGCTCTTCACTTTTTCCTGTAAAGCGGAGATTACAGCAGGGGAGACCCAGGTTTCCTGTGAGGTAGATCGAACGGGCCCCGGTGTTCTGCGTGTCTCCATTTTACAGCCGGAGGACTTGTCCGGTATGGATTATTATTGGAGCGGGGACGGGTTCACGGTGGCTTATGCAGGACTGGAAGCGCAAAGCGCTGTTTGTACGCTGCCGCAGACAAATTTTGCCTTAACTTTGCAGCAAACGTTGGATTACGCATGCCGTGCGGATGTACTGACAGCCGGGGAAGATAATACATTCACAGGGATCTTTGATGGCTGCGACTTCTCCCTCACAGCGGATGCGCAGACGGGGCAGATACAGACGCTTTCCATTCCTCAAAAAAGTTTCCATGCACAATTTTTTTATGATCCACCGGCAGAACGAACCCTGCTTGTAAAGTAGCAAAATAAAGTTGTTTTTTACCCACTGCCTGAAAGCTTTCAGGCAGTGGGTTTTTGTATCCAATCAGCGTAGAGCGCCGGGTGCGTATCCTTTTTCAAAAGAGGAGAATTCGCTCTGTAAATAAATAAAACCAGCCCGATTTATCAGGCTGGTTTTATCTTTATATAGTTGAAATTTTTCAAAACGTGTGAAAACGATGGGATCATTCTTCTCTATTCCTCATTGCGCATAAGAATTCGCTCGATCATGTGAAGAACCACGCTCATCATACACACAGCGAACAAAATCAATGGAACTAAAATGACCACCATTGGAACCGTGAGATTCACCAAGGAGAAGAAAGGCTGGAAGAACAGAATAGCCATGATAAACCCGGATACCATCAGGGTGTACAAGGCCGCACGTAATACATTGAACGGCATGCAGACTTTTAAAAGTGTCAGCAGCCCTGTGAATCCGGTCATAATAACTGCCAAGGTGGAAATCTGTTCGTTGGGAAGATCGAGGAAGAGGGAAATTGCCGCTAACAGTAGTACATTTGCCACCATGGTCAACGCCCCTGGTAGGGACTTTCGAATGATGTTTACAATAAATTCGCCTCGAATCCGGTCCTTATTTGGCTCTAGGGCCAAAATAAATGAAGGAATGCCAATGGTAAAGGTATTGATCAACGTGAACTGGATCGGCTGAAAGGGGTAGTCACATTGCAAAAAGATAAAACAGACAGCGATGATGGTGGAAAAGATAGACTTTACCAGAAAGAGGGAGGAGGAGCGCTGTAGATTGTTGATAGAACGCCGACCCTCTCGTACAATTCGCGGCATACTGGCAAAGTTGGAATCCAACAGGACAAGCTGAGAAACCGTGCGTGCGGCATCGCTTCCGGATGCCATCGCAATGCTGCAATCGCTTTCTTTTAGGGCTAGTACATCGTTTACACCGTCGCCTGTCATAGCGACGGTATGCTTCTGTTCCTTCAGCGCTTTCACTAAATCCAGCTTTTGCTGAGGGGTCACACGCCCAAACACCGTATACGTTTCTGCTGCCTGTTTGATATCATCATACGTTTTCAGTGTAGTCGCATCCACATATTGATCTGCGCCTTCAAGGCCAGCGCGTTTTGCGATGTTGGCAACCGTCACGGCATTATCGCCGGAGATCACCTTGATATCCACCCCTTGATCGGCAAAGTATTCCAATGTCTCCCGTGCGTTGTCACGGATTTTATCGCTTAGAAGCAGAAGAGCAAGCGGGGATAGACCACTCGGAAGTTCTTTTTCCTGAAATGGATGATGAGAATATGCCAAAAGCAATACACGCTGTCCTTGTCCAGAGTATTGTTCCACTCTTTCACGCAGGGGCTCAAATTGATCCTTCATAACAAACTCTGCAGCGCCGATCACAAAGGTTCCGACGCCTTCAAAGCTGGCCCCGCTCCACTTGCGGGCGGAAGAAAAAGGGACTGTTGTGGTGCAAGACCATTGTGGAGCAGTCGAGCTGAGCTGTTTCAGGGCTATAAAAGTGGGATTTTCATCGTTCAGTGCGTTTGTCACTGCTGCGATAGCGTCTTCCACCTCTGCCTGAGCAATAGGACAAAGAGGTTCTATTCCGTCTACCTGCATGGTGCCCTCGGTGATGGTCCCGGTCTTGTCCAGACAGAGTGTATCCACACGCGCCAACGTCTCAATGGAATAGAGGTCCTGTACAAGAGCGTTATAGCGGGAAAGGCGGATGACACTGACCGCCAGCACAACGCTGGTGAGCAAAACCAATCCCTCTGGAATCATCCCAATCAACGCTGCGACCGTGCTGACCACAGCCTGCTGGAATGGTTGAGCAGAAAGAATAAACTGTTTGTAAAATAAAGCGGCGCCCACCGGGATGATCGCAAAACCAAGCAGTTTAATAATTTTGTTGACACTGGTCATGATCTCAGAGTTTGGTTTTTTGACATATTTGGCGTGGTTGGTAATCTGGGAAGCATAGTTTTCTGTGCCGACATGTTCAACGCGAGCATGGCAGTTCCCACTTACGATAAAGCTGCCAGAAAAAAGCAAGTCACCCGGTTTTTTCACAACGGGATCGCTTTCGCCCGTTAAAAGAGACTCGTTGACCTCACATTCTCCCTCGGCCACCACGCAGTCCGCACATATCTGATTGCCTGCTGCAAGTAAAAGAATATCATCCAACACCAACTCTTCCACTGGAAGGCTTTGTTCTTCGCCATTGCGAATCACCCGCGCCTTTGGCGCAGCAATCAAAGAGAGTTTGTCGATGGTCTTTTTTGCCCGAATTTCCTGGAACGCACCGATCAGTGTATTACAGATGACAACACCCATAAACAACAAATTTTTATAGGAACCGACCAGAAAGACCATGCTGGCCAAAATAATATTTAAAATATTAAATGGGGTAATCAAGTTTCCTCGGATAATTTGTCCGACCGTCTTGGTCTTGATTTCCCCTTCACCGTTTGTGAGTCCCTGTTGCTGACGCATTTGGACTTGTTGTGTATTTAATCCAAGCGTATAGTCCGGTTCAAAC
>DBFXIC010000361.1:0-4023 GCA_048455095.1 Anaeromassilibacillus sp. | reverse complement strand
TATCGACCAGGTGAAGGAATCCTACGATGAGATGTTGAAAAAGAACATCGAGCTGACGGAAGAGATGGAAAGGCAGAACGCGGAAAAAGAACAGCTCCTCAAAAAGCTGGATGTTTTGGCAGGTAAGATTGAGGATTACCGGCAGGAAGAGGACGAGATTAAAAATGCCCTTGTCAGCGCACAAAAGCTGGGGGACGCCTCCATACGCGAAGCGCGCCATAAGGCGGAAATCATCGTGAAGGATGCGACGATTAAAGCAGGGAACATTGCAGCAAGTGCGGAGGAGAACATCCGAGAGCAGAAGCACGAGCTCGAGAGGCTCAAAAAAGAGACCTCGGATTTCCGCGCGCATCTTCTGGAAACCTATAAAGAACATCTGACTATGATTGACGCGATTCCCACCTATAAGCCTCAGCCAGAACAGAGCATGAAGCCGCAAGCTGCAAAGCAGCCTGAGGCCCCCATTGTGCCGGAGGAACCGACGGTGGAGCTTCCCTCTGATTTTCATGTGACCATTGCGAATTTTGACGACGATCCGGACACTTCGCCGCGGGAGCCTTTTCCACACGGCGAGGATGGCCTGAATATCCCGGCGAATCCATTTGCGCCGGGCAAATAAAACCAAGGAGAGTAGAAACCAATGGATTATAAAAGCACGCTGAATCTTCCCAAAACCGACTTCCCCATGCAGGCCAGCCTGCCGAAACGGGAACCGGAGATGCTCAAGGCCTGGGAAGAGAAGCACATCTACGAAAAAGTGCTGGAAAAAAATGAAGGCAAGCCGCTTTTTGTGCTGCACGACGGACCGCCGTATGCAAACGGCGACATCCATCTGGGCACAGCTTTGAATAAAACACTCAAGGACATCATTGTCCGCTACCGCAACATGGCCGGCTATAAGGCGCCATACGTGCCCGGCTGGGATACGCATGGCCTTCCCACAGAGTTAAAGGCGCGCAAAAAGGCGGGCGTGGAGAATTCCACGACGATTTCTGACGTGGAGCTGCGTCAGCTCTGCCGGGAGTTCGCACTCGGCTATCTGGACGACCAGCGCAACGAGTTTAAACGCCTGGGTGGTATCGCTGATTGGGAGAATCCCTATATCACCCTGACCCATGACTTTGAGGCGGAGCAGATCAAAATCTTTGCCGAGATGGCGACCAAAGGCTATATCTACAAGGGCCTCAAGCCCGTTTACTGGTGCCCGGAATGTGAGACTGCACTGGCTGAGGCGGAGATCGAATACGCCGAAGATCCCTGCAACTCCATTTATGTCAAGTTCCGTGTGACGGACGACAAGGGCCTGTTCACCGCCAAGGGCGTGGATCTTGCAAAGACCTATTTTGTCATCTGGACAACCACCACCTGGACCCTGCCGGGCAATGTTGCCATCTGCTTGGGCCCGGAGTTTGAATACTCCCTCGTCAAATGCGGCGACGAGTTCTATGTGATGGCCTCCGCGCTGCTGGATGGCGCCATGAAAGAGGCCGGCAAGACCGAATATGAAGTGATTGCGACCTTTAAAGGTAGCGATCTCGAATATATGAAGGCACAGCATCCGTTCCTGGATCGTACCTCCTTGGTGATCCTGGGCGACCATGTCACGCTGGAGAGCGGCACCGGCTGTGTACACACTGCGCCCGGACACGGCGTAGAGGACTTTGAAGTCTGTCGAGACCACTATCCGGAATTACCCGTTGTGGTACCGGTGGATAGCCACGGCAAGCTAACCGAAGAGGCTGGCGAGCAATTTGCGGGCTTGACGACGGAAGCTGCAAACAAAGTGATTGCAAAGCATCTGCAGGAGACCGGCGCGATGTTTGCCATGCAGCAGATTATCCACCAATATCCGCACTGCTGGCGCTGTAAAAAGCCGGTTTTGTTCCGCGCTACCGAGCAATGGTTCTGCTCCGTGGATTCTTTCAAGAAGCAGGCGGTTGAAGCGATCAACCAGGTGGAATGGATTCCTGGATGGGGCAAGGACCGCATCACTTCCATGGTTCTGGACCGCAAGGACTGGTGTATCTCCCGTCAGCGCCGTTGGGGCGTGCCGATTCCGATCTTCTATTGCAAGGAGTGCGGCGAACCGCTCATCGACAAAGATGTGATGCTGCGTATCTCTGAGATTTTCCGCGAGCAGGGTTCCGACGCCTGGTACGCCATGGACGAAAAGGATCTCCTTCCCGAGGGAATGAAGTGCGGCAAGTGTGGCTGCACAGAATTTAAGAAAGAGCACGACATCATGGATGTCTGGTTCGACTCCGGTTCCACGCATGCGGCGGTGCTGCAGCAGCGTCCGGAGCTCAAATGGCCGGCAGACCTCTATTTGGAGGGTGCAGACCAGTACCGCGGCTGGTTCCAATCTTCTCTGCTCACCAGCGTAGCTACGCGCGGCACAGCGCCGTATAAAGCAGTTGTCACCCACGGCTGGGTAGTGGACGGCGAAGGCCGCAAGATGAGCAAATCCCTGGGCAACGGCATTGTGCCACAGGAAATCATCGACCAGTACGGCGCGGACATTCTGCGCCTGTGGGTTGCTTCCTCCGATTATCATGCGGACATCCGCATTTCCAAGGAAATCCTCAAGCAGCTTTCCGATGCATACCGTAAAATCCGCAATACTGCACGCTTTATTCTGGGTAATCTTTCGGATTTTGATCCGGATCGGGATATGGTGGCGCTCGACCAGCTACAGCCCCTCGACCGTTGGGCGCTGACCAAGTTGGATGCTTTGGCGGCCAAATGCCGGGAAGCGTATGATACGTATGAATTCCACAATGCTTACCATGCGATTCACAATTTCTGCGTGGTGGATATGTCCAACTTCTATCTGGATGTTTTGAAAAACCGCCTCTATGTGGAAAAAGCGGACAGTCAGAACCGCCGTGCGGCCCAGACCGCGATGTATATCATCCTTGACGGCATGACGCGTCTGGTTTCGCCGATTCTGGCATATACCTCGGACGAGATCTGGCAGGCGATGCCGCATGACAGCAGCGCGGACAAGGAGTGCGTGCTCTTCAACGAGATGCCGAAGGAAACCGGTGTGGACGCCGACGAGGCGTTTACTGCCCGTTGGGACCGCATTCATCAGCTGCGTGACGACGTAAAGAAGGCGCTGGAACTGGCGCGTAAGAATAAGGTCATCGGCGCCTCTCTGGACGCCAAGGTACAACTCTTCTGCGAGGGCGAACTGTATGACTTTGTTAAGTCTGTCAAAGGCGAGCAGCTGGCAGAGGTGTTTATCGTCTCTCAGATCGAAGTGTTGAATAGCGGTAAGGGTGAGTTTACCGGCGAAGAGGTTCCGGAACTCTCTGTCACCGTGAGCCATGCAGAGGGCGAGAAATGCGCCCGTTGCTGGAGCTTTAGCGACACAGTGGGCAGCGATCCGGCGCATCCCGACGTCTGCAAGCATTGTGCAGAGGCGCTGAGCTGATGATTACCGCTGTCGCGTGGATTTTATTTGAAATTTTATGAATACGGATGGAAAGGGCGGGCGGAAGTTCGCCCTTTTTTCATCCGAAGGTAACCGCACGAATACGTAAAGGAGGATTTACATTGGCGATTCTTTCTCTGATTCTGGCGGCTGTGGCCGTCCTGGCGGATCAGCTTATCAAGCGCCTTGTCGTGGCGCAGCTACAGCCGGTGGGCACGGTGACAGCGATCCCAGGATTCCTGGATTTCACCTATCTGGAAAACCGCGGTGCGGCGTTTGGGATGTTGCAAGATCAGCGCTGGTTTTTCATCATCACAACCGGACTGATCAGCATTCTGTTGATCGCGGGACTGTTTGTCTATAAAAAACACAGTGCATGGTCCATAGCGGCATCAATCCTGATCATCGGGGGCGGCATTGGAAATTTGATCGACCGTATTCTGTTCGGCTACGTCATTGATTATATTCAGATTTCGTTTTTTCCGCCGATCTTTAATTTTGCGGACTGTTGTGTGGTGGTAGGCACTCTATTCTTATTTATATTTATTTTCTTTTTCTATGGAAAGGAAAAAAAGTAAGACGGGGGT
>DBFXIC010000360.1:0-10275 GCA_048455095.1 Anaeromassilibacillus sp. | reverse complement strand
GCCATAGAAGGGCTGATATCTTCTTCGCGGATCACGGTTTCATCACCTCAGCCTTAATATATACCCTATCACTGGATGTGTCAACAGAAAGGATCCTGTACTTCAGTCCGCGCGCGAACAGGACCTCATCCTGCAGCTTGTACTGCGGGTGAGCAAGGTCCCGTATGTACAAAGCGCCCTGATATCCGGCGGGCACGTGCAGCTCGATCACCGTATCGCGGCCCGGCAGTCCGAGCTGACGGAAGCTGGTCGAAGAAAATATGGAGTTCGTGATTATCCTGCCTTTGTATTTCCCAACGCTGTCCCGCGTCAGATGTGTCCCGTCTTCCAGCTCCAAAAAGCTCAGCGACGTCTCACGGTACAGCGTGACGTGGTCCGGAATGACACCTTTATTTAAGGCGCTGTCCAGTATGGAGATTTTCTCCTGTGTTGCGGCATTGACGCGCCCGTGCCGGATTGCGTTATTGATGGCCGTGGCATCGAACCCTGTGTACTGCGTGAGTTGCGCGCGCTCTTCGTCTGTGAGCGCAGCAAGCTGGGTGCGCATGGCGTCTTTAGACTTTAGCGTAGAAGTCCCCATTCCCAGCTTTCTGGCCGCCCATGCGGCCTTGCTGGCCTCGCTGCGTCCGAAGGATGCCACCATGGTCCGCCAGTTCTCCGGCTCCTGCCCAGTCTCACGGCAAAACCGCTCATATTCCCGCCGTTGGTTCTGCAGCCGGATCTGCCGCTCCTTCAGAAGCCCGGCGTCGCCTTCCGCCGCGAGGATATCATATTTCGTCTGGCTGATCAGGCTCTCCAGCTGGCGCTTGCGGTCCCTGGCCTCGCTCAGTGTATAGTGCTGCCCATTGTACCAGACGCCTTTTTCGTTGTCGTCCAGATACTTCTGCAGCTGCTCATCGCTGTATGCGCGCGGGCTGACGCCCAGCCGGATGGGATACACAAGATGCCGACAATTCCACCACCCGAATTTTCGGGCAAGGCTGTTGTTGATCCGGTCATATTCTTCTTTCGAATATTGGCGGCCCTGATAGAGCGCATGGTCAGGCGCCGGGGCAGGATGCGCGCTGATCTCCCAGCCGTCTGCGCCAATGGCGTCGTAGTTCATCTGATTCACAGCGTTGAACATTTCGCCCATGCGGTTCGTGATGTAGCTGCGCACCGCATATTCAAGGCGGTAGCTCCGCCCGTCTTTGCCGGGAATGACGCGCAGGCCCCGTTCCAGCAGCTTTTTTGTAGCCTCCCGGACCGCGGTCTGAAAGTCATATGTGCCCGTGGCGGTCTGCATCCACGCAAAATCCATGATCTTGCCATAGGCTTCTTTCACCGTGTACAGCTTGCCGTCTGGCCCAGGCGCCCACAGCCCCTCATAGTCCGCGGCAGATGCTTTTTTCGATACCGTGCCGTAGGCTTCCACCAGCTGGCGCAGCTCCGCATTTTCCTCGAACAGGACCGTTTCGTCCTTCAGCTCCTCGAACAGCATGTCGATGGCGGCGTCCGAAATCTTCAGCTGCTCCGCAATCGCCGCCTTGATGGCCTTTTCAGCGAGGCCGAGCTGCTCGGCCCGGTAGATCTGGTATTCCGCCGTGGACGTGATGCCGCCGGCGCCGCGCACGCGCCGCACGATATCACGCAGCAGCGTCTCCCAAATCGGCTCCGCGATCGCGGCGGCTCTCTTGCGCAGCTCCTCAAGTTTTTCATCGTCATACATTTAGCGCAGCCTTTCCACTTCGTTCAACGGTTCGGCGTTGGCATCCGGCATGTACTTCTCACGGATTGCCTTCCAGTCCTCCTCCGTCTCACAGGGCATGTCATACCGGTGGCCCAGCGCGATCTCCGGCCGCAGATAGCCCAGGCGTACCAGCTCGCACTCCTGCTGCCATTCTTTGTCCGGGTCGTACAAAACACCGTTGCCCCAGGTGATGGCCAGCTGCTCCGTTACGTCCCAGGCGCTCTGGTCGCAGTACCGGTACATCTGGCCAAGGGAATCGCAGATGCGCAGATAGTCCCGCACGCCGTCGAACCACACACTCTGCAGGTCCTGCAGGCTGAGGTTGTAGTCACCGGCCGTGCTGGCGATCTCGAACGCTGTTTTCTCCACCTCCTGGGCGTCGCTCAGCAGGCCGCGCTTGAGGCCGATCAGATTCTCGACGGTCCGCAGATATTCCTGCGTCCGGGCTTCGTAGGCCTCCTGCCGCAAAGCCGGGCTGAACACCGTAAGCCCGGCGCGCTGCTGGTCGTTGGTGAATGCCGGTCCGATGTTCTCGAACACGCTGTCCTCAAGCCGCCGCTCACCGTCCGGGCCGCTGCGCAGCATCTCGCCCGGCGCCACGATCCGGTGGCGCCCCAGTTCGAACTCCCTGCCGTGCAGGTATTCCATGCGGTCTATGTTCTGAATGACCTGCATGGCCGGCTCGTAAATGCTCACGGCGTCCGCGCTGCCATCCACACAGTTCACCAGCGGCACGCGCAGCACCGCGAGCCCCAGCCCGCCCACAGGGCGGGGATAGGTATATCGGTCCGGCAGCACTTCGTACTGTGCCAGACGCGTAAGCGAAACGCGGATTCCGAGCGAATGGCGGTCGGACGACTCAAACAGCTTGTTCTCAATTGTGAGATAGCCTGCCGCGTCCACGGTACGCTTTTCCAGCAGCGTGTAATATTTCCCGCCGCTGGCCGTTTCCTCCGCCGTGCCAATGCTCGTGATATGGCCATCGCCGTCCCGGGCCAGGATGACCGCCCTGTTCCGCCGGATGGGCTGAGGGCGGAACACGGTTTTCCCGTCCGGCCCGGTCCTGGGCACCGGCTTGACATACACTTCGCCGCCCACCAGCATCCACTGCATGATATCGCTTTTTGCCAGGTCCAGCAAAGACAGGTTGGCGTCCATCCATGCGCCCTTGGACGTTTTCTCTTTGTCCAGGATATCCGATTTGTACTCAGCGAAAACGCCCTTGTCCAGCTTATGCACGATGGTATATGCAAGGCGTGTGCACGGGTCTTTTTTATCTCCGGCTTCCTGACGAAAATATGTTCCGAACCACTCTTTGATGGCCGCACGCATGGCGGACGTGGTGACGTCCGGAGAACCGAAGCCCTGCGCCGTACTTATGACGCTATTGTCCGTCAGCGCCTTCAGCGCTCCGATCAGCATATGCACCGCCTCCCTCTACATTGATCTCAACATGCATACCGTGCCGGAGGGCATGCTCCAAACCGTCCGTATACGCACGCAGCGTCCGGTATTCCCGCCGCAGCTCCTCGGCCTGGCTGCGCAGCCGCCTGTTTTCTTCCAGGATCGTCTGCACGGCCCAGCTGGGCAGATACCTGCCCACGAGCCAGTCACGCAGCCGCCCCATCACGCACCCCTCCGTGTCCAGATGCGGTTGGTGCCATACCGCACGCCGTCGATGTGGTGGTTGTCCGCGTCCACGTATCCGGGTATGACCTCGCCATCCTTCGCCACCGCGTATTCGTATTCGCTGAACTCTTTTGCCGTATCCGGGCAGCGCACAGGGTCGATGACGATAGCGGAAAGTCCCTGCAGCCACTTCATGGACTGATTCACGCTGCCGGGTCCTTTATTGGCTTCAAAGCACCGGATGCCGCAGTCGCGGTAGTCCGCACAGCTCTTTTTCTCCGCAGAATCGGCGATAACGTCCTCACCTTCGGGGATACGGGACAGGACCAGGCGCGCGGTCTCAAAGTTGTTGAGCTTGCGCCGGGTGAGTTCGTCGAAGATGTACAGCGTGCGCCGGGCGGCGTCGTAGGACATGCGATTGAATGCCCACGGGTCCGGGTACCAGCCCCAGTCCACGCCCGAGGTAATTTCTCCGAAAGAGTTGATCTGTGCCTTCGTGATGGGCTCCAGCCGGATGTTGTCGAAAACCTGCGTACCGTTGCCAACGGCCTCGCCAAGATACTCATGCCGGTAAGAGGTGGGCTTCGTTTCCTTCAAAAATTCCGCGTCATCGAAAAATCTTTGGCCCAGCCAGTCCCGTGGTGTGGTAAGATATGTACTGTGGTGTACGATCTTGCCCGGCTCCGTTTCCCGCGCATACCGGTTTGCCCAGTTGCGCGCCGCGGCCGGAGGGTTGAACGACAGGAACGTCATGGCGAACTCGCCGCCGCGCAGCGTGGACTGCTTGACGTTACGGATCTCCGCCTCACCGGAAAACTGGTCGGCCTCCTCAAACCAGTCGATGCCGATGTATCCAAACGGCAGCTTGATGGATTTGAGCTTTTCCGGCTTGTCCAGGCCGAAGAAAAGGATCTTCTGGCCTGTGGGGAGATATGTGATCTCCATGGGGGATACTGTGCATCGGAACATGTCCTGCAGCCCCAGCGCGCCGATGGCCCACTGCATCTGCGCGTACACACTATTTCGCAGTGTATTGGCGATCTTGCGCAGCACCACCGCGTGGCACTGCGGATGTTGCAGCAGGAGAATGACGACGGAGATGCCAACAAAAGAGGATTTGGTGGACCCGCGCCCACCCTTGCACACCACCGTATGCGGGTGCTCGTGCAGGATCTGCCACAACAAATCTCTGAATGCAGGGGATATTCTTTCATTTACGAGGAGCTTCGACAATGATCTGCACCCCCTCGCCGGCCGTCTGATCCTCTTTTTGCAGGTCCTTGTATAGCCGAATCGCTTCGACGTCGCCAGCCATGCATTTCTTTATCAGGGCGTCATTGATTTCTGCGCCGACGCCTGCGCTGTATTTATCCATCAGTGCGCGGATCAGTGTCAGGTAATCCCGCTTGCTCGTTTTTGGGTACGCTTCCAGCAGCATCTTTAAATCCTTAAAAATGTTGTACTGGCTTTCCGTTTTTGCTGCCTCGACAGCTCTTAAAAGGGCGTCTACACTGCTCTGTTGAGTACGTTTCATTCCACGCATCTCCTTCCTGGTTCCTGTACGGCCCCAAATTTCGCCTGTAACGCAAAAAAGCCCCCAAGTGTCCACATGGACGGCCCGGAGCTTTTGAACGATTTTAAATGGCATACAGGGGAATTTAAACGGTATTCCGCGGCACGGCGGGCAAGAGGGGTGTATTTTCACCGGGCATGCTTCGCCATCCGGCCGTTTCCGCCCGGTTTTTCCCCTCTATACCCACCACGGCCACGTGCGGGGGACGAATCACCCCGCTGCTTTCATGGTTTTCTTGTTCTGTTTAAATGCCGGCTTTAAATTTTTTGTAACCAGTCATTTAAATATCCTGCCGCCAAAGTTTTCAACGAGTTTTAACGCCCGTTTCAACTTTTCAACAACAGCTTATGGCTTCAGCCTCATATCTCCGCTGCGCACCACGCAGCGGGGGAACGGGCATAGCTTGCGGTCACCCTGGCCGGACGCCCATACGCACCGCCGGCACAGCTCTGGAGGATATTCCGGGCCGTAGCCCGCGAGCCTGTGTACGGCATCACGCCGCAAGTCCTTTTTGCGATTCACTGCGCATCACCGTCCGCAGGCCGGATACCGAACCGAACCAGATGCCGTTCGTCTCCGGTATCCACCAGTACGCGCGCCCGGCGCGCATGACGGTCGATCTTCACGATCTGAGCCTCACGTCCCGTCAGTGGGCCATCTATGACCCGCGGCGTACCGTAGGCGTCGAACTCTACGACGCTTGGCATGAGAGCGGAAGGGGGGCCGCATAGGCCCCACAGTGCCGCCTCATCCTGCGGTAGCGGCGTGGGATGTTCTTCAAACAGCCCCAGCAGCCGGATGGCTCCCGGCGCATCCTTGATTGCGCGGTACAGCCGGGGTTCAAAATCCATCCCAACGAATACATAGCCAGGCAGGAGCGTGTACTCTTGTTCGATCCATTGGCCCCGCCTGTGGATCGGCCGGAGTTCCGTCGGCACCCTGGCGTCAAGCCCAGCACGTTCAAGCGCCGCCCTGGCGTCCTGTTCCCGACCCGTGAGAGCCTGCAGCACATACCATTCCATGCTACAGCCCCTCTTTCCGTTTCTTGTCGAGAAACTGGACGACTTGTCTGTACAGCTCCGGCTTTTCGTCCGCCAGTGCGGAGAACACGGACGCCTGTACTTCATCCAGTGCGGCAGACACCACATCCTTATTCTGGATATCCACACGCTGCTTGTACGCCATAGCGCGTGTCAGGCCGCTGATCTCTTTCAAAAGTTTATCGGCCCGCATCTCATTCCAGTCCTTGTCGGATTTGGATACAAGGGCCGCCATCATTTTGTGGCTGGCGATGCGGGTGAGGATCTCCGCGCTGTCCTGTTCCGGATATTTTTCCAGTTCCTTGCGCAGTGCCTCAAAATTTTCCTGAGCAATGGTCAGATCCCGATATGTTTCGCTCAGGCGCTTGCCGTACCGGCTGATAGTGCTGGTGCTGACGTCTACTCCGGCCTGCTCCTCAATATATGCCTGGATCTCCGGCAGCCGCACCGTACACGTCAGGATCATATTGTCCACGGCGTTTCTGACTTCCGGCGGCAGGGATGCGATCTTGCCGTAGCTCCGTTTTCCATTTAACTGCATCCCGGCGCCTCCTTTACGGCTTTACCAACGGGTCCTTGATGTGCCCGCCGATCAGCTGCGTCCCCTTGGGCAGCAGCTTACACTCCAGATCCTCCAGAGGCAGGTCCGATATATGCGCCGGCGTGTGATCTTTCACGGTCCGCACCGCAATATATCCGCTCTCCTGCAGATAGTCGAGCGCCGCGCGAAGCTCTGCCCTTGGAATCTGCTCTTCATCGGAGAGGATCGGGCCGGCATTGCGCAGCCTGTAGTAAGTGCCCCTGTACAGATTCACCATCCGCAGGAATACTTCTGCGGCGTAGCTCATGCTCGTGAGTTCTGTACGGGACTGCAGATCGTTTTCCAACATCTCAGTCTCTCCTCTCCATTAAAAATTTTGTCAGCGCGTCCATCTTATTTTCCAGACGCAGCATGTTATGTTCAAAGACGTCCTTGCGCAGGCAGGTCTCCTTGACCTCCTTGATGTCCTCGCTGAGGGTCTGAATCTCTGTACGCATTTCAGAACGTACCTCCTTCATCTCTCTGCGCACGGCGTCGATGTCCGTTTTGTGGTCTTTTCGTGTGGTATAGTTCTCGCGGACTTCCTTGATGTCGGACGAATGTTCGTCCAGGCTCTTGAAAATGGACCGGCTTACCAATGCACCGATACACCCCAGCAGCGCTGTCAGGATGATCGTGATGAGCCACCAGGTGCCTGTATCAAAAGTCATTGCCGTTCCTCCTTGCCGAGGGAAAAAGAAAAAGGCATGATCCCCTCGTTGCTACGAGTAAATCATACCTTATCTTTACGGCAGCCATCCACCACAAAAATGCAGCAAAAAATTGCAATGGTCATTCAATTTCAGGAGCGTCGAACAGAGATACCTGGCCGTCTATGGGGGCTTGCCGCAGCTCCCGGATTTTGTCCCGGATGATCGTGCGGACCATACTTTCTCCCAGGTCCCATTTTTTACAAAGCTCATACACGTTATATCCGTTGTATTCTTCCCGGATCAGCCTATCTCGGATCGGGATGAGCAGAGTATCTGCCTGCGGGATGTATACCCGCCCGGTGCCGCCGTACACATCCACCAGCCGACGGAAGGCATCCATACCGATGGTCTCAGCAAGTTCATGCGTCTCGCCCTTCAGGTCATCCAACTGCAGATGGTTCAGCAGTTCATTCCTCATTTGAAGCCGCCTCCTGTTCACGGTGGTACCGAGCGCTGTGCAGATACTCCAGTTCCTTGCGCTGTGTCAGGCTTTTGAGCCCTTCGATCAGTACGCCGCCCTGCTCGAAAGTTAGAAACCGAAACGGTTGAGCAGGAAAACTCGTTACCTTGAACTGTTTGGTGATCAGGCCGCACAGACGGTCACGCAGCTGCACGCCCTCCGGTGCCGGGTCGAACTTTTCAAGTTGAAACATGAGGTACCACACTTTTTTCTGCTGCGCTGCGCTGACGCCGCCCGGTGTTTCATCATATTTCCGCGCCCGTTTTTTCTTTGGAGCGGCTGGTGCGCTGCGTCGGCGTAGTTCCGTGAGGACCTCCAGTGCCTCGGAATGTGTCAGATCCTTGACGGAAGCTTTGCCTGTCAGCCCCTGCACCAGCTCGTGCAGCGCGTCCTCATGGCTGCTCCGGTCCACCATGCCCAGCTTTGCCGCGATGGCATATATATTTTTGACTTGCCCTTTGTCAATATCCAGAGCGCCCATGGCCGCTCCTCCTTCCTTACTGCACTTCCGGTTGTTCGCCGCTGATGTCGTAGTAAAATTCGTCCCGCGTGCGGATATATGCCCCGATGCTTTCCAGCAGCGCGGGCGGCTCCTTTTTCAGCGCCTCCCTGTCCAGTGTCTCCGTGGTTTTCACCAGCTCCTTACGGCCCAGGGCCTTCAGCGCAGCGATAGCTTCGGTAACTTTTGCAGGCGCCAGCATCAGCTTGCTGGAGGCACGGTATCCCACCTTGCCGAATACCAGCGTCCGGCTTTTTCCGTCCAGCTCTGCACGGTGCGCATCGACATATTCCTTGACGTCACCCTCCAGCCGCTTGATGCGGTTTTGCAGCGGCTGTGCGTTCTTATTGTAGTCGTCCTTCAGGCCGTCGATCCGGCGGTCCAACTCCACGCCCAGCTCTGTAAGCGCGTACTGGCACTCCTTCAGATCGCGCAGCGCCGCATCTACTGCCGTCCAATCCCGCAGCACCGGCTCGCTGTCCACTTTCTTTCTTGCCACTATGTACACATCCTTTCTCAAAATTCCGCCCTCTGCATCTTTCCGGGCTTGGGACCGGCCCCGGCCCAATCGGGCAGGGGGCTGCATTACGGCCGGGGCACAGCCCCGGCGGGAGTCTTACCATCTGTTGCCATCAACTGGAGTGAAACGGTTCTGATCCAGCCAGTAGTGAGGACATTTGCGAAGTCCCCATATGTATGACAGCCAGTTTTCTTTCACATTGGCGTTGCTGCATCCAAGACCTCTGCCATACAGACAGGTTGAACAATTCTCTGGTATCTTTTTGATTTCATATATCTCTTTCATAGTCTCTCCTTTATCGTGCCGCGCTGCCGCATGCCCAGCAGCGCGGCACGGATGCGCGCATCATTCTTTTCGATGCACCAGCCGTCCTCGCACAGAACTTTTACTTCGCCCGTGGCATATTCTTCAGCAACTTCCCGGAGCGCTGCACGCAGGTGCTCCGCCTCCGTGGCAGAAAAATCCAGCTCATCCACCGTGAGCTCTACTGTATACCGGTATCTCATTGCGTCCTCCTTGTTCTACATCATGCAACACTTTTCTCACGCCTTCATGAGCCTGCTCCATTTCTTATCCAGCACCTGCGCTTCCTCAAGGATGGCAGACGCATGGTCAAGCACGTCCGCCGGGACGTCCAGGATGGGCTTGCCTTCATATGGCGTCAGCAGCTCCACATACTGCCGCCGCAGCCGTGCGGATTTCTCATGTAGACGCCTTGCTTCATCCAGTCTCTTTCGAGTCCGCTCAAATTCCAGATCATTCAGGGCCCGTTCGATTTCAAGGTCATGCCGGAACATGCTGTGCGTACACATCCAGTCGATGAGCCACAGCAGTTCCGCCTTAGTACAATCTTTCAACGTCATCAGGAATCCTCCTCCACCGTGTATACTTGGCAGAACCAGCGGGGCAGGCCCTCATACACAGCTTTGTCCTTTGCCCGGCAAAAACAGATGCTCCCATCCCGGCCGTAAACGATATGGGAATGTGCGCAGTATGTGCATCTTCGGTTCCGGCGCAGACTGCGCCATTGCTGTACCGTCATTTTTTCTTCACTTCCTTGTTGATTTTTTGTCGGTTTTTGTTGATTTTCCGCCCCGCCTATGGTATCTTAAAAGCTGTGAAGCGCTCCGCTTCATATTCTCCACATCCTCGCCCCGTCCGGTCCGTATCTCCGGACGGGGCGGTCCTTTTTCTACAGCCCGAGGTCGACAGCGCGCATTATTTATCGTATACTAAAAGAAAAAGAAAAGAGGGGATATTCCATGACAGTTGACGAACTCAGCGCCATGATTGAGGAATGCGCAGGCGAAAGCGTACTCCATGAAGCGTATGCCGTCGACCCGGAACAGACACGCACCACGCTTGAGAAGCTCGTGGACGACTGGAATGCCGGGAAGGACTTTGACCCGGCTGTTTACGACCTTCTTATGGGACGTGTTGTGGAGCGGGATGGTGATTCGACGATGCAAACAGGTTGGCTCAAACAACAGGCCGTATCCGATCTTCAAGCTCTTGTCATCCGTCAGTGGATC
>DBFXIC010000359.1:0-9046 GCA_048455095.1 Anaeromassilibacillus sp. | reverse complement strand
GCGTGTGACGCGGCAGTGCAGGCGTACGAGGAAGCCGGCGCGCAGGCGGGAATTATTGCGGTCGGCGGCAGTATAGGCGTATATGGCGATAAGCCGGATGGCAGCCTTTGGCGTCTGGCAGTCCGGGACCCCAACAGCAGCGACGACCAGGCGGGCGAAATGGGGCTTTTGGACCTTGCATCCGGATATGTTTCCACCTCGGGCTCCTATGAAAAGACATTTACTGAAAATGGAAAGACATATCATCACCTGCTGGACCCCCGCACGGGTTACCCGGCGGAGAGCGGTCTGGTATCTGTAACCGTGACGTCCAACAGCGGCGCCCTGAGCGACGCACTGGCGACAGCGGTGTTTGTCCTTGGGGAAGAGAAGGGCATGGCGCTGCTGGAAGAGTACGGCGCGGGTGGGATTTTGATCACGCAGGACAATCACGTGATCGTCTCCGACTCTTTGAAGGACGCGTTCCAACTTACATCGGACGCGTACACGCTCGCGTCATGAGCGGGAACAGGGCCAGTGCGAGCCTGATCAAGAAACAGGACGTGCTGTTGATCGTCATCCTGCTGGCCGTCGCAGGTGCGTTGCTGCTTTGGTTTCAGCTGCGTCCGGCGGGGGCGCTCGTCGCCATTGTGGAACAAAACGGGCAAGTTATCCGGCGCATCGATTTAAACGGGCTCTCGCAGGCGGAGGAAGTTGATCTCGGCGGCCCCTACCATGTGCAGCTGCTCGCAGAGCCGGGCGCGATTTCGTTCCTCTCTTCCGACTGCCCGGACAAGACTTGCATCCGGACAGGAAAATTGACGCGTCCGGGGCAAACCGCCGTCTGCCTGCCCGCGCGTATCTCTGTGCGCCTGGAGTCCGGCGAATCGACGGGATTTGACGCCGTCACCGGTATGGCGAGGCCATATCGGCCAGTTGCGTAGAAAGGGCTTGCATATGAAACGACAGGGGCATATGAATCTGTCGCCCGCCACAAAGGCGGTCGCCTATAACGGCCTATTGGGTGCGTTGGCGCTTGTACTCTCCGCGTTAGAGGGCATGCTGCCGCCGATTCCGGTGCTGCCACCCGGTGCAAAGCTGGGGCTTTCCAATCTGGTCACCATGTATGCAGCGGGGGCGGTGGGGCTTGGCCCCGCCCTGTGCATTGCTGTGCTCAAGGGCCTGTTCGCAGGCATGATGCGTGGTTTTACCGCCATGCTGATGAGCCTTTCGGGAGGGATTCTCAGCACGCTGGTGATGTGGCTGCTACTCCGGGTCAAGGGCGGGCCGTTCGGCATGGTCGGTCTTGGCGTGGCCGGGGCGCTTTCCCACAATCTGGCGCAGCTTTGCGTGGCGGCGCTGCTGACCACGCCCGCGGTGGCGTGGTACATCCCCTGGCTGTTACTATTTGGCGTGTTTTCCGGCATTCTCACGGGTCTGGTGCT
The DNA here is from genome assembly GCA_048455095.1 of Anaeromassilibacillus sp. Taxonomy (GTDB): domain Bacteria; phylum Bacillota; class Clostridia; order Oscillospirales; family Acutalibacteraceae; genus Anaeromassilibacillus. Next base: position 7,622 of record DBFXIC010000359.1, on the reverse strand, counting down.
CCGCGCAGTGATGCCGCTTCTTGATAAATTACACCCCGAAGAGATCCAAATCTAAGGAAGAAGAAAGCACAAATTGAAAATGGAGGGAAAAGAATGGAACTTGCATTTCCTGAAAAGCCATTTAAAACACATGGCGGGGCGCATGTGCCGCACAGAAAAAATACGGCGCAGATGGAATCCGCCGTCATGCCGCCCCCAGCGCAGGTGATCATCCCCATGCAGCAGCATGCGGGCGCGCCGTGCACACCGTTGGTGAAAGTGGGCGACGAGGTTCAGGTGGGGCAGAAGATCGCGGAAAGTACAGCGTTTGTCAGTGCGCCCATCCATGCCAGCGTTTCCGGCAAGGTAAGCGCGGTCAAACAGGTGATGCTCTCGGGCGGTCAGTATGTAGAAGCACTCGTGATCGATTCCGATGGGGAGATGACGGTCTCGCCGGAGGTGCAGCCGCCGAATGTAAACACCCGTGAGGAGTTTATCCGCGCGGTGCGCGAATCCGGCCTGGTTGGCCTGGGTGGTGCCGGCTTCCCGGCGCATGTCAAACTGAACGTGCCACCGGATAAGAAGATCGACACGCTCATCATCAACGCGGCGGAATGTGAACCCTACATAACGGCCGACCACCGTGAGGCGATTGAAAACTCCTGGGCGGTGCTCTCCGGCGTGTACACGGTAAAGGATATGCTGGGCATCGAACGGGTGATCATCGCGGTGGAGGACAATAAACCCGATGTGATCGAGACACTGCGCCAGGTCGCGGACAACGAAAAACTGGATCCGGACAACTGCGTTCGTGTGCTCGCCCTCCATGCCTCCTACCCGCAGGGCGCGGAAAAAGTATTGATCAAGTCTTGCACGGACCGCGAGGTGCCCATGGGAAAGCTCCCGGCCGATGTGGGGTGCGTTGTCATGAATATTACGTCTGTGGCATTTTTGGCGAACTATTTGAAGACCGGTATGCCGCTGGTCAAGAAGCGTGTCACCATCGACGGTTCTGCAGTCCAGTATCCGCAGAATGTGATCGTTCCAATCGGCACGCCGATCGAGGAGGTCATCCGGTTCTGCGGTGGTTATAAGGTTCCGCCCAAAAAGATTTTGATGGGCGGTCCCATGATGGGCATCGCCATCACGGACGACGGCCTGCCGGTTATCAAGCAGAATAACGGTATTATCTGCCTGAGCGAGGAAGAAGCCCGCCTGCATGAGCCCACTGCTTGCATCCGGTGTGGGCGCTGCGTGAGCGGATGCCCGATGAACCTGGTGCCGACTATGCTGGAAAAGTACGCCGAGGTAAAGCGTGTGGAGGAATTGCAGGACTATAGTGTGATGGACTGCATGGAGTGCGGCACCTGCGCCTATAACTGTCCGGCCCACCGGCCGCTGGTGCAGGCCATTCGCCTTGGCAAGGCTCTGGTAAGAAGTGCGGGAGGGAAGAAATAATGGATCAGAAATTGATTGTATCTCCTTCGCCCCATCTGCGGAGCGGGGCAACGACCCAAAAAATTATGCTGGATGTGATCATCGCGCTGATACCGGCCGCGATCGCTTCCTGTATCCTCTTCGGCTTGCAGGCGCTTATCCTGATTCTCACCTCGGTGATCTCCTGTGTGCTTGCGGAATATCTCAGCCGCAGGGTGATGAAGCGCGATAACACCATTTTGGATTTGAGTGCCGTCGTCACAGGCCTTCTGCTTGCGTTTAACCTGCCTGTGACCATCAGCCCGGTGATCGCTGTATTCGGCAGTGTGGTCGCCATTGTGGTGGTCAAGCAGATGTTTGGCGGCATCGGACAGAATTTTGTCAATCCGGCGTTGACGGCGCGCATCGTACTGATGGCGTCCTTCCCGGCGAAGATGAGCAACTGGGTGGTGCCCTTCTGGTATCGCAGCGGCAATCCCGATGCAATTACGACGGCTTCCCCACTTGGATTGCTGAAGCAGGGAGCAGTGGATCAGCTTCCGAACCACCTCGATATGCTACTCGGCGCGCGTGCGGGCTGCCTCGGCGAAACCTGTGCCATCGCACTGATTCTGGGCGGCATCTATCTGGTGGCGCGCAAGGTCATCAGCCCTGTGATTCCGTTGTGCTATCTGGGCACAGTGGCAGCGATCTCCCTGGTTGCTGGCCGCGATGTGATCTTTGACCTGCTCTCCGGAGGCCTGCTGCTCGGCTCCATCTTCATGGCGACCGATTACACCACGTCCCCGATCAACCGCAACGGCCGCATCGTGTTCGCCGTCGGCTGCGGCATCCTGACCATGCTGATCCGCATGTTTGGTTCGCTACCCGAGGGCGTGTCCTTCTCGATCATCATCATGAACATTCTGGTGCCGCACATTGAGCGCATCACGCGCCCGCAGCCCTTTGGCGTGAAAAAGGAAAAAGCAAAGAAGGAGGGGGCGCAGGGATGAAAATTAATGCGAAAGAAATCCTCCGTCCCACCATAACGCTGACGCTGATCTGCTTGGTGATCGCCGCACTGCTGGCCGGCACAAACCTGCTGACGAAGGATCAGATTGCGGCGCAGGAGGAGGCTGCCGCGCGCGCGGCGCGGGAACTGGTTCTCCCCGGGATTAAGGATTTTGAAGAGGCGCAGACGACCGATGCAAATGGTGAGAGCGTCGTCTATTACGTCGGCAAGGACGGCGGGGAGACGGCCGGTTATGTATTTACCACCACCGCGAGCTCTTATGGCGGCCCGCTGCAGGTGATGACCGGCATCCAGCTGGACGGGACGATCTCCGGTGTGGAACTGCTCAGCATCGACGACACGCCGGGCCTCGGCATGAACGCGCAGAAAGAAGACTTCCGCGCCCAATATCATCAGGCGTTTCCGGAATCCGGTGCGTTTGAAGTCATCAAATCCGGCGAAAAGCAGGACGGCCAAATCATGGCCATGACCGGTGCGACCATCACCAGCAACGGCGTGACCGACGCTGTCAATCAGGCGCTCGCGCTGTATGAGACTGTAAAAGGAGGCGCTTAAGGATGGGAAAGAAGAAATCCCTCTGGCAGGAATTCAGCAAGGGCATCATCAAAGAAAATCCGGTTCTGCGCCTGGTGCTCGGCTGTTGTGCGACGCTGGCTGTGAGCACCTCCGCGAGCAACGCCATCGGCATGGGACTCGCCACCACGTTCGTGCTGGTCTGCTCTAATGCGGCGATCTCCCTGCTACGCAAGGTGATCCCGGATAAGGTCCGCATCCCGGCGTTCATCACGGTTATTGCGGGCTTTGTCTCTGTGGTACAGATGTTTATCAAGGCGTACTCTCCCGACCTCGATAAGGCGTTGGGGATTTTCCTGCCTTTGATTGTCGTCAACTGCATCATCCTGGGACGTGCGGAGATGTACGCGAGCAAGAATAAGGTTCTGCCGTCCATCATCGACGGCTTGGGCATGGGCGTCGGCTTTACCGCAACGCTGCTGGTCATGGGCATGATCCGCGAGTTTTTTGGCGCAGGATCCCTGTTTGGCTTTCCGATTACCGCAGGCATCATTGACCCGATCATCGTATTCATTCTGCCGCCCGGAGGCTTCTTCGTGTTCGGCATTCTGATCGCGGTGGCGAACAAGCTGGCGGGTGAAGGTTCCCGTCCGGCAGAGCTCGGCTGCCAGGGGTGCCCCCTTGCGGCAAGCTGCTCGAAAATTCAGGAAAAGGAGGCTGCTAAAAAATGATCAAAAGTCTTGTGGCCATCTTTTTGGCGGCCATCCTCACAGAAAACTATGTGTTGAATAAATTCCTCGGCATCTGCCCGTTTCTGGGTGTTTCCAAGAAGCTGAACACAGCGACGGGTATGAGCGTGGCTGTGACCTTTGTTATGGTAATCGCGACCGCGGTGACATGGCCGATTTACACCTATCTGTTGGTGCCGAACGAGCTGGAATACCTGCAAACTATCGTCTTTATCCTGATTATCGCAGCGCTGGTGCAGTTGATTGAAATTGCCCTGCGCAAGTTTATGCCGCCGCTCTATAACGCATTGGGCATTTATCTGCCGCTGATCACCACGAACTGCGCGGTGCTGGGCGTTACCATGTTGGTGATTGAAAAGGGCGCCGCGGACCCGACCTTTGGTTATCTGCAATCCCTGGTCAATGCGTTTGGTTCCGGTATCGGCTTTATGGTCGCCATGGTACTCTTTGCCGGCGTGCGCGAGCGCTTGGAGACGAACGACATTCCGAAGTTCCTCAAGGGCCTTCCCATCACCCTGATTGCGGCGTCGCTTGTGGCGGTGTCTTTCCTTGGGTTCCAGGGTCTTGTCGACGGCCTGTTGGGCTGAGGGGAGGTAGAATAAGATGAATCAATTGTGGATTCCGGTACTGATTGTGGCGGTGATCGGTCTGATCGCCGGCTTGGGCTTGGCGATCGCCTCCATTTTGATGGCAGTGCCGAAGGATGAAAAGGCGGAGGCTATCGAAGGGATGCTTCCCGGCGCAAATTGTGGCGCGTGCGGCTATTCCGGCTGCTCCGGCTATGCAAAGGCGCTGGCGAACGGCGAAGCTCAACCGGGCCTGTGCGCACCCGGCGGTGCAGACGTCTCGAAGAATGTATCCGAATACCTCGGCCTGGCGGACGCCGGTGTTGAGGCGAAGATCGCGGTGGTGAACTGCCTCGGTAGCTATGACAATACCAGCGATAAGATGGAATATGAGGGCATTCAGAGTTGTGCTGCTGCCGCACAGCTGGCGGGTGGCATTTCCAGCTGTCGCTATGGCTGCATGGGGTTGGGGGATTGCCTGAACGCCTGCGCTTACGGCGCGATCGACGTCTGCAACGGCGTGGCACGCGTCGACCCGGCGCGCTGCAAGGGCTGCTCTATGTGCGTCAAGGCGTGCCCGAAGCATTTGATCACGCTGGTGCCCGCAAAAAAGCAGGCGGTTGTTCGCTGTGACAACTGCGACCGTGGTGCGATGACCAACAAGATCTGTAAAGTGGGCTGCATCGGCTGCATGAAGTGCCAGAAGGTCTGTGAAGTGGGTGCAGTTAAGGTGGACCACTTCAACGCTACAGTAGATCCGGAGAAGTGTATCGGCTGCGGTAAGTGTGTGGATGCGTGTCCGCGTCATTGCCTGACGATGATCGAATTTCCGCAGGCATAAATTCCCAGGATAGAAGAGTAAAAGCAAAAAACCTCCAATCCCCACTTTTGTGTATCGTAGAAAACGTGGTGGGGATATGGAGGCTTTTTTCAACTTTATTCAAAAAAGAGTTGCATTTTCTCTGGTTTTGTTATATAATCTTTACTGTTGTTATACGCCGGTGTGATGGAATTGGCAGACGTGACAGACTCAAAATCTGTTGTTAGCAATAACGTGCCGGTTCGAGTCCGGCCACCGGCACCACCTGGAACCCGCATTGCGTCTAGCTTTGCGGGTTTTTTGCGTTATTTTATGAAAATTACAACCTAATACAAAAACTTGTGAAATCCTATTAAAACTTGACAAATTGGGGTACAAATTGGGGTATAAAACGAGCTCAATATGGGAGCTTGCGGACGTTGTTACGAATGTCTCCCGTGTCAATATGCGTGTAAATCTCTGTTACATGTACGTCCGAATGCCCTAAAAGTGCCTGAACGGATCGCAGTTCAGCCCCACCCTTGACGAGGTATGTGGCGTAAGTGTGTCGGCATTTGTGAGGAGACAGGTATTGCAGACCCGTGTCCCTGAAAAATCTGCGATACCTGATGTAAAATTGTTGCGGGGTGAGTTGTATACCTTTCTCGTCGGTGATAACATAAAGTCCTTTTTTGGGAATACTATCCAGAAGCGCTTGAAGCTTTGGCGTAATACCGACATATCGGTCTTTTCCACTTTTTGTGGACTTGTCCGCATATCCTCCGCCTTCTACTCGAGCGGTTGACGCCGATACGTCTATTATGTCCTCAGATATTTTGGGCCATATAAGCGCGCATACCTCTCCAACACGCAAGCCAGTATACAAGAGTAATTGTGGATATATGGCACACGGATGATCCGATCTTAAAATTGCGGCGATCTCATCTGGAGAAAAAACTTTGATGGATATAGTATCTTGTAAAGGCTTAGATTTTGGAGTCTCAACTGGATTTTCTGCGCACAAGTGATTTTTTATTGCCGTCTCAAAAATTCCATTGATCGCGACATAGATATGGTGTCGCGCGGAATCTGATAGCTCATCCAAAGATTTAAAAAACTGCTGAATGTGGGCGGGCCGCACCTGCGTGAACTTGATACACCCGAGCTTTGGGACGATATGATTTTTAATGTACATCTCATAGTTGTGATATGTTCCCCACGCGATTCGGCCTTGCTCATACTCTACATGCTTGTACAGTTCTAACCATTTGATAGCCCAATCTCCGACAGTTGTTACACGCTCTATGGCGACGTTTTGTCCATTGTTAAGCCACTCTTGGTATCTTTTCACACATTCGCGTTTTGTAGACCCATAAAAACTTTTACGATCAGGAGTGCCATCCCCTCGCATCCCAATTGATACTCGATATTCAATGCTGCCGTCCTTTCTGACCCTAAAACTACCGGTTCCGTTTTTTTGTCTTGCCATGCTTGTACCTCCTAAAATTGGGCGCAAAAAAGCAGCCCCTTGATTTTGAGAGGCTGCGCGTGGTACAATATATGAGCACATCATACTGTACCGGCAGCCCTTCTTGGGTTGTTGGTCGGCCGCTCTATCCTGTTGGCGCAGGGTAGGGCGGCTTTTTCTATTTAGCTGAGGGATTATCCCCCCCCTTGTTACCTCACGCAGGCAACAATTACCAGCGTGAAAAATATTGAATTTTTGTCATGAATAGCCAATTAGTGCGTAAGGACATGCGGAAGGGCAAATAGGCTCTTACTACATATCATAGGGGGTGGTATTGGCTATGATTTCAATTAATACCCTCCACACGAGGAGGAAGGTGACAAAAATTACCGATAGAAAATTCGTTCTAGATGATTGTCAAAGCCGAACGGATGTACTATTATAATAATGCTACTTTTAGGATTCGGTTTGCAAGCACGAGTAACAGGGAGGAATACATATGGAGGGGACAGAATTAAAGCGCTATATTATCAGGCTCCTTGACCAGATACACAGTCAAGCATCACTAAAACGCATTTTAGACTTGTTATTGTATTTGATTTCGAGAGAGTGACAGCAAGGCCAGCTTTTCGCTGGCCTATTTTTTTTGCTCTAAAGTCTTGGATACATCGCTAATTATCTTGTAGATTACTTCCCATTCGGAATCATTAAGTTTTGCTAAAGACTTAAACAAGGCTTTTGCCGTTTCGTTACTCCCGGCCATAATTTGGTCAAACATGGCGGTAGTATCTGCTTCATCAGACAAAAACATATCCCCCGCGCCCTCTGTAAGCCAAAGATAAGATACATTAAACTCACGGCAAATATCTTTTATGGTACGGTCTGTAAGACTTCTACTTCCCGATTCGTAATTGCAAACAGCAGAACGAGTCACACCAATCTTTTTACCAAAGGCCTCTTGACTTATATCTAGCCTTCTTCGGAGTTCTTTAAGCCGTTCATCCATTTTACCACCTCACGATTCAATAATAAGCGATTGTGTTCACAAAGTCAACATTTTTTTAAAAAATGTATTGACTTTATTTTCAACGTGTCATAT
>DBFXIC010000358.1:0-8000 GCA_048455095.1 Anaeromassilibacillus sp. | reverse complement strand
CAGGAAGCTACGGCTGTTTTTACAATGAAAAAGGTCCTTGCTACAAAAAAGAGCAGCGGCCAAAATATGCCACTGCTCTTTTTGCTATTTTCATTCAATTCTATCTTTTAAATCTACTCTCTGATACGGAGCCCTTGCCCTAAAACACATAGCTCCGTGACAAAAATCCCCTTTTATGCTTCCTGTAGCTCTACCTTTGCGGAAAAGCTCAACCCGCGGTCGTTGTCGCCGTATACGACAAAGCTGCCGTCGTCCACGTGACCGCCATAAATTTTCAGCGTCTCCCCCAGCTTGCTCTCGCTGACATAGCTGATCTGTACGCGTTTCATCTTCTGATGCCGCATCTCCGCGGGCAGGAAATCCATCAGGATGTCCCCGTATACCGCGTTGTTCAGATGGCGGTTGAAGTCCAGGTCAGAGTAATAGATCGGACGCTCCCCCAAAAGGGGCAGGCCGTCCGGCGGCGCGATGCGTTCGAGCTTCTCCGCTGGGTCTATTTTTTCCTCCTGAAAGATGTCATACGCCAGAAAGACCTTTGGCCGGAGGATCTTATGCGTCTCCGGATTGGCGGACACGGACGTCTGCATGATGCGGACGATCTCCTCTCCCTCCACATAGAACACAAAGTCGCGGTAAAACTGAACGCCCGCGTTGCCGCGCGGATGCGTCTTAATTGTCACCACATCGTTGTGCACGGGCAGGCGTTTGATCGACACGCTGTTGTTCGTGAGCAGGAAAACAATCCCGTCCGCCTTCAGCTTTTCATATCCCAGGCCGAGTGCACCCAGGTGCTGCTCGCTGGTCTCCTGCGCCATGCGCAGGAGCACGCTCAGATTAATTTTTGAGTTTGCGCCGACCTCATAGCTCGCCACCTGCTCGGTACGGGTGTATTCTTCCGTTGTAACCATCCAATCCCTCCGTGATTCTAAAGATACGTCCCCCGGTACTTTTTGCACCGGGGGACTTTTTGATCCGTTTTCTCTTGGATTATTTGATGACGTCCACGCCCATGTACGGACGCAGGACTTCCGGCACGGTGATGCTGCCGTCTGCGTTCTGGTACTGCTCGACGATAGCGGGCATCACGCGGCTAGTTGCCAGGCCGGACGCGTTGAGCGTGTGGACAAAGTGCAGCTTGCCGTCCTCCCCGCGGTACTTCATATTGCCGCGGCGCGCCTGATAGTCGCGCGCATTGGACGCGGAACTGACCTCCTTGTAGATGCCCATGCTCGGGATCCAGACCTCGATATCGTAGGTGCGCGCCATGGAGAACGAGCAGTCGCCCGCGGCGAGCTTGCTCAGGCGGTAATGCAGGCCCAGCTCCTGGACAAGGCGCTCCGCCTTGCCGACCATCTCCGCGAACGCGGCGTCGGAGCCCTCGGGCGTGGTATACTGCACCATCTCCACCTTATTGAACTGGTGGCCACGGATCATGCCGCGCTCCTCCGCGCGGTAGGAACCGGCCTCGCGGCGGTAGCAGGGGGTATAGGCGATGTATTTACGCGGCAACTCCTCCATGGGGAGTACTTCCTCGCGGTGCAGGTTGACCAGGGCCGTCTCCGCTGTGGGCAGCATAAATTTGCGGTCGGCGCTGGTCGGATTGGCAATCCAGTAATCCTCTTCCACGAACTTCGGGAACTGGCCCGCGACATAGCCGCACTCATAGTTCAGCATATGCGGCGGCAGGATCAGCTCGTAGCCGTCGCCCAGATGCTCGTTGACAAAGAAGTTGAGCAGTGCCCACTCCATGCGCGCGCCCCAGCCGCGGTACAGCCACGCGCCGTTGCCCGCGATCTTCGCGCCGCGCTGGTAGTCGATCATCCCGTGCGCCTCGCAGAGGTCCACGTGGTTCTTAAGCGGGAAGTCAAATTCGGGTTTCTCCTTGAAATAGTGGAGCGGGACGTTCTGTTCCTTGCCGCCCGCCACGACGTCCTCGTCCGGCAGATTCGGCAGGGAGAGCATGAGGTCCCTCTGCTTCTCCTCGAGTTCGCCCAGCTCGGCGTCGAACTCCTTGACTTCTGCGGAGAGCGCTTTCATCTGTGCCATCAGCTCCGTGGTATCCTGTCCGGCCTTCTTCATCACGGGGATCTGCTTGGAGGCGGCGTTCTGCTCCGCCTTCTTTGCTTCGACCTTGCCCGTCACGGCACGGCGCTCCACGTCGATCTTCAAGATCTCGTCGATCACACTGTCCAGATTCATCTCTCGCTTTTGAATTGCCGCCTTTACTTTATCCGGCTCTGTCCGGATCAATTTTAAATCCAGCATGTTCGTTGCTCCTTTGTTTTCTGTATGTGATGTTTCATGTGAAACAATCAATCATTCTCACGGTCAAACAGCTTCATCAGCTCGGAGAGGTCGTCCTCGCCGTAGAATTCGATTTGAAGGGTCCCGCGCTTTTTGGTTCCGCTCACGTGGACCTTCCGGCCCAGATGTTCGTTGAGCGCCAGCTCCACCTCATCAAAATAGTGGATGCGCCCGCTTTTGCGCGGCTTTTTGATCTCTTCCCTGCCGTTTGCCTTATTTGCTAATTTTTCCAGTTCTCGCACAGATATACCCTGCTCCACCGCCAGCTTTGCAGCCCTGCGCATCTCCTCTTCATCTTGAAAGCTGAGAAGCGTCCGGGCGTGTCCCGCAGAGAGCTCTCCCGACGCGACAAGCGCCTGCAAATCCTCCGGCAGGTGCAGCAGCCGCAGGGCGTTCGCCACAGTCGGGCGGGATTTTCCCACGGTGCGGGAAATCTCCTCCTGCGTCATACTGTACTGGTCGATCAGAGACTGGTATCCCTGCGCTTCCTCCAGGGGGGTCAGGTCTTCCCTCTGCAGGTTCTCGATCAACGCCAGCTCCATGACCTCATGGTCGCTCATCTCGCGGATGACCACCGGCACTTCCGATACACCCGCCATACGCGCCGCGCGCCAACGCCGTTCACCCGCCACAATCTGATACCCGCCGCCCAGAAGCGGCCGCACCAGAAGCGGCTGCAGCACGCCGTGCTGTGCAATGGAGTCTGCCAACTCGGCAAGCGCTTCATCGTTGAAGTCTTTGCGCGGCTGTGCACGGTTCGGTTCAATCTCACTGATCTTCAGCGCGACCGTCGCATTGGCGTCCTCCATGTCGTTCTCCGCGAAGATCGCGTCGAGTCCCTTGCCGAGTCCGCCTTTCTTTTTTACCGCCATGTTCCACTCACCCCCTGCCGCGTGGTTTCGATTTTAAAACGTTCTTATGGGGCAAGCGCCCCATATCCATCATGGCCGCGGGCCGGCATTGAAAGCCCCGCCGGCGCGCATTCCCTGTATTATTCGATAGAAAAAGGCCCTTGACGGAAAGACAGGCCTGCGGCCAGAAAAAAACCATCCAGTCCGGCGGGAATCCCTCTATCCTCTTCCGGCCTTTTTGAGTACCTCATCCGCCAGTGAATCATAGGCGTATGTACCCTTGCTGCTCCGGTCGAAGTAGCAGATCGGGCGGCCGAAGCTCGGCGCTTCGGACAGGCGCACAGTGCGCGGGATGACCGTCGCAAACACCTTGCGCGGGAAGTATTTTTTGACCTCCTCCACAACCTGCTGCGTCAGGTTTAAACGCCCGTCGTACATGGTCAGGAGCACACCCTCGATGTCGAGCTGGTCATTGTACTGCCGCTTGACGCGCCGCACCGAGTTCATCAGCTGGGACAGCCCTTCCAGTGCGTAGTATTCGCACTGAATCGGCACAAGGAGGGTATCCGCCACGCAGAGCGCGTTTGTGGTGATGATTCCGAGGGACGGCGGGCAGTCGATCAGGATAAAATCGTATTCCGCGCGCAACGGCACGATCGCATTCTTCAAAATCGATTCGCGGTGTTCCATCTCGATCAGTTCCAACTCCGCGCCCGCCAAATCCATGCTGGAGGGGAGCAGGTCCAAATTGGCAAATTCGGTGTGGATCAGCGCGTCCCTGGCCGGGGTTTCCCCGATCAGCACCTCATACATGGTATTTTTCAGCTTGCGGCGATCCACGCCCACCCCGCTGGAGGAATTCCCCTGCGGGTCGACGTCCACCAGAAGCGTCTTTTTCCCCTTTGCGCCGAGCGCCGCCGAAAGGTTGACCGCCGTGGTTGTCTTGCCCACGCCGCCCTTCTGGTTCGCAATCGCGATGATTTTTCCCATACTCCGCCCCCGTTTCCCAACCAAACTGCTCCCTATGCGGGTCTTTCAAAGGAAGCTGTTTTCCTATTTAGAAAAAATGATCAAATGATATCACTTGTGCTATCTGTCAACGCCTTTTATTATAGCACGGACAGGCCGGAAGGGAAAGTGTTTCCCCCTGAAAATCTGATGTTTCACGTGAAACACAGACCGGGGCGGGCGGCGGACGCAGGCACAGCCGGCCCAAAAGCATTTACTAAGAATCAATCTATACACTGATGGGACGGGGAATATACCGTTCTGAAAGGCTTGCTCTCAGGACGACATGCGGAAATATCGCACTTTTTTCATGGGTAAAAAATGCGCCCCCAAAGGCAAGCCACATCAAAGGGCCTGTCTTTTGGGGCGCAACCTTTCAAGACGGATTTGGTCTGAAACGATTCAATCGTAGTATATCAGATGCTTACAGCGCGGACAAAGTTCCGTAGCCCCCTTCTCATGACAATATCCCATGACTTTCATAGATTTGCAATAAGGACATCGGCATTTTTTATAATCCAAAAAGAGCGATCCTAATAGCAAACTGAAAAAAACAAGGTTTACGATCCAAAAGGGACATTTCAGCAATGTAAGCAGAGGGAGAAGAACCGCTGAGAGTGAAAACAAAACAGTAGAAAGGACCGTCCAAAACGCCTTTATGCTTTTGCGTCCATTGTTTTCTATTTTGACCACCCCTTTCCGTGCAATCATAGCAAAGGTGTCATTTAATAGATGTACATTCATTAAAAACCATTGGAGTATTCCCCCTCTGCATACAATTTAATATTATTGCAAAATGATAGGTCCGTCAAACTTTTTATGGGAACCGCTCCCTTTGGACAGCTAAGCGGTGAAAATGCGATCATCGTGATAACGCTTTGCAGCCACGGAAAAAGCCGTTGCAGCGCATCAGCGCCGCAACGGCTTTTCACAGGGAAAATATAAGGGAAATGGGAGTAGTCTTGTAATCTGTTTCAGATGTGCGGTTCTTCGCACAGAATTTCTCCCGCCACCTTGGCGGGTCATTTACAAAACAAAAACTGTTTTGCAATGGGAAATCTTTGCGGGCCGATTGCCGCAGCATGGATTCCCAGGTAGAGCGCTCTATGCGGCCCAATTGCCGCTTTGAAAGCGTTTGTCGCGCCCTTTCCATACAACTCTTCTCAGGACCTGTTTCGTATCTTTTCATGTCTGTCATTTTCACATGTTTTGCGCCTTTTGCGTTGTCATCCTTGCTGGCGCCAACCAAGCAGCGCCCTCTGCGCCCAAAATTACATCAACCTGCTGCAAAAGGTACAGACATCCCTAGACAGCAAACAGACTTTAAAGGAAATCCCTCCCCAAAAGCGATCCTTGCAAGACTTTTGAGGAAGGATCGGAGTATTTGTACCTGTGTAGATCTTTTATTCTCGTATGTTGAACAAATCTGATGCCATATGGCGCGGCCTCATCCAGCGATGAGCGAAACGGGCTTGTCCTGCGGCTTCTCTTCCACAGCAGCCGCAGGCGTTTCCCCGATCGGCTCACCCGCCGGTGCAGCAGCCTCCTGTATCGCTTTCCCCTGCGGCCTGATTCCTGCTGTTGGTCCTGCCTTTGGAATGCGAACGATGCACTCGATATAATCGTCCGTCTCATTGCGGATGGTCTTGGCCTGGATGCCGGAGAGCTGCATGGTCTTAACCGCATGGCTGATGGTATTCATAAAGATGCGGATATCTTTGACGATGATCCGTTTCTTGTTTTTGGGCTTGTCCTCTTTGACAGAGAGGATGCTTTCAATGTACTGATCGGTCTGCTGCACATTCAAATGCTGTGCGATGATCGCGTCCAACACCTTTGCACGCAGTTCCGTGTCCTCAATCCGGAGTAATGCCCGCGCATGGCGTTCCGTCAGACCGTTCTCACTGATCTTTTTTCGCTCCTCCTGCGTCAGACGGAGCAATCGGAGCTTGTTCGCCAGGGTGGATTGGCTTTTTCCCAGACGAAGCGCCGCCTCTTCCTGCGTGACGCCCCATTCTTCAATCAAGCGGCGGATGCCCTCCGCCTCTTCGAAAATTTGTAGATCCTGCCGTTGCAGATTTTCCGTCATGGCCAGAACTGCGCTCTGTTTATCACTGCACGAATTTACAATGCACGATGCACTGTCCAATCCTGCCAGGCGGCAGGCGCGCCAGCGCCGTTCCCCCGCAATCAACTCATAACCGTTCCTGGTCCGTCGGACGCTCAGCGGCTGAAGCAGGCCGTTCTGCCGGATGCTCCGGCTCAACTCCAACAACTCTTTTTCCGGAAATGACCGGCGGGGCTGGGCAGGGTTGGGATAAATATCATCCAGCGGGACTTCGATGACCCGCCGTTTATCCTGCATGATGCCCATAAAAATACCTCCCATCTGGTTTCTGATTACACATCTATGGAAACCCATTAGTAAGGGCTTGTCCTTCTGTGCTCTAAGAATACCATATGGGAGGGAAAGTTTTTGTTGGAATCTGTACGCGAAAAAACGCTTTTCCTGTGGATTTTACAGCTTTGTCGGAAAACGGGTTTCAAAAGCACCCCGCAGGCCGCCTCTTCCTTTCTCCGGCAATCCCAAATCATATCGATTATTTGACCAGCGCTTTTGCAACCTCTGCGCCAAAGAACGCCGCTTCCGCGAGCTTTTCCGCGTTATTATTCAAATCATCCTCGGTCAGGATGCCACAGGTATAATAGTTGGCCGAGGGTTTGATCCCCAAGCGCTTGAAAAAGCGCTCGATGTCCGCCAAAATCTCCTTGCACTCGGCCGGGTCCTCGCGGGCGCTCAACGCAATTGCAATCCCGCGCTTGCCGGCGGGCAGTGTTGCATGGGGCTGATGTGCGGGGCTGTACGGCGTACAGCGTTCGATAAACGCCTTGAGCTGCGCAGTGATCCCGCCCCAATAGTCCGGTGAAGCCAGGGCAATCACATCTGCCCCCGCCATTTTCTCCATGATTTTCTGGACGTCGTCATGCTGGACGCACTCCGCCGTTGTATAGCAGCTGCGGCAACCTTTACAAAATCCATAGGTGAGGTCGCCCAGACAAAGTATCTCGGTCTCGATGCCCTTTTTGGAAAACGCATCCGCAATCAATCCAAGCAAACGCGCGGTATTTCCATTGTTCTTTGGGCCTGCGTTTATGAATAAAGCCTTCAAACTAAAAACGCTCCTATCCTCTATAATCCCGTTGACGTTCAACGATCCTCTCTCTTTTGGTGGAAAAGAAGTTTTCCCTTGATGATCGCCCTTTCCTGCTTTATAGGGCCCGCAAGGGAGAAACTTCCCCTTCTGTTAAAGGGAGGTAAATCTTTATTATATTGGGTGTCATCCCGTCTTGAAGATGCCGTCTTGAAGATGCCATCTTGAACTTCCAATTGTAATCATTTGACTGAATCCCTCTGGCTCATTCTTTTTCACGAAAGTGGGCTTTTGGCAATTTTTGAGCCGTGTCTCGGATAGGCCGCGTCAAGCGGCTTTACCCTGCGGATGCGCACTACGCTGCGCGCGTCCCCGCCCGGCAACGTGAATTTCTCCACACCCGCCAGTTCACAGCCCAAAAGGGAAATTGCCCGCTTAGCCGCGTCGATCTCATCCTCCGGCTCCGGCCCTTTCATGGCCAGAAAAACGCCGCCCATCTGCAAGAAGGGCAGGCAGTATTCACACAGCAGATTCAGAGGCGCAACTGCGCGCGCCGTGGCAAAGGAAAACTTTGTGCGCAATCCCTTTTGACGGCCTCCCTCCTCAGCGCGCGCGTGGACGACCTCCGCCTCAAGCCCCAGGCTGTCCAATACCTCTTTTAAAAAGAGCAGACGCTTATTGAGGC
>DBFXIC010000357.1:0-4847 GCA_048455095.1 Anaeromassilibacillus sp. | reverse complement strand
TTCCATCATAGCATAGTATTTTTTCCTCATCAACCGGTCTTTTACATTGATCGGGATTTTCCATATTTATTTTAGAATTTTTTATTTACGAAAGGTAAAACAAAATAATATAATTAAAATCAGCATAACAAGGAATTCTATTAGAATGGGAGGAAAAAGAAAATGAATTTTTGCAAGAAATTGTTATGTGTGGCAATCAGCATGGTTTTTGTAACGGCGTCTATGTATGGCTGTGGTTCTCAGGGCGTGGCCAGTTCGGGTGGCAATGCCAGCCAAGCGGAAGGGCCAGTGGAGTTGAGCGCTATGGTAATGCAATCCCGTAATTACACAGGCCTCCAAAAAATGGTAGCCAAACTGGCTGAGGATGAAGACATCACGATTGATTTTCAGGTTATCCCGGACGATCAGTTTGATAATATCCTTAAAATGAAAGTAAACTCAGGGGAAGCGCCGGATATCATCGCATACAATTTTCCGCATCTGTTTGCGCAGATTAACCCTGAGGAGTACTTGGTTCCCCTCACAAATGAAGAATGGACATCCAAACTTAAAAACCCGGGTACTAGCACGCGTAACGGCGAAATTTACGGGTTTACCTTCCAGGAATCGGACGGGTTCCAAGGGATGATTTACAACGTGGATGTTTTTGAACAATTTAACCTGAAGGTTCCCAAGACGGTAGAGGAATTGGATCAAATTGTTGGAACCCTATTGGATAATGGGATTACGCCCATCGCCCTCCCATCAGATAACTGGGTGCCGCAGATTTGGATGACGTCAGGTTTTTCAAGAGCCCTTGGATCCGACGAGGCCTGCGAGGAGGCAACAAATAAAATATTGACGAATCAGGCCGTTTTTAACGATTATCCAGAATTCGCGATGGTGATCGACGATTATCTTAAAATGTTTGATAAGGGTTATTTTAACAGCGATTATTTAACAGTAGATTATGATACGGTGTTGGACAGGCTGGTAACCGGGGAAACGGCTATGCTTTACGGGGCGACTAGTATTCTGAATACCATCCAAAGCAGTTATCCGGACGCAAATCTGGAAATGTTTAACCCGCCGGTCAGTTACGACCAGAAAGACCTCCTTTCTACCTGCTATTATTCTTTTGGTTTAGGGATTCCAAAGACGTCGAAAAATATAGACGCTGTAAAAAAAGTATTCCAATTGTGGAGCACTCCGGAGTACTGCGATCTCTTTTTTGAGGATCAGCCGGGTTTCCCAAATTTAGAAGGGGTAAATGGGAATCAACAGCTGTTTTCTTCTTCTGTAAATGAAATTTATGAAGACTATGTTGGTTCTGGCCGGACAGTGACGGAGATGAACGAGCATTGGGGCACCATCCAGCCGCTCTTTGCTACAAAGCTTTGGGTTTATTACCTGGAAGCGCCATCCAAAGGAAATATGGACGGGAAAGCTATTTTGGAACGGTTCCAGGAAGATGTTGCGCAATATATGACGGAAAAGAAAGCAGAAGGCTGGAGTTGAGAGGAAGACAGGCAGGCTGCAATGCAGCCTGCCTGCCTTAGATAGGAGAACAACAATGCATTCTCAAAGCAACAAAAATATTTATCCGTTTTGGATGCTGCTGCCGGCTTTGGCGGTTTATACGGTTTTCACAATCGTACCGGTTGTTATCAGCATAGCGTTATCCTTTACGGATTGGAACATTGAACGCTTGTATGCACCGGAATGGAAAGGCGTCTCTAATTTTATCACATTGTTTCAGGATGATATTTTTCTGCGCTCAATCGGAAACACCCTGATTTTTGCGCTGTTTACCACCGTGCTGAAAACCGTGGGGGGCCTGTTGTTGGCGCTAGCCCTGTATAAAGCCTTTGCGGGAAGCGGCGTTTTGAGAGCGGTTTTTTACGCGCCGTGCGCTTTGAGCGTCACTGTTGTCGGCGTGCTTTTCAAATCAATCTTGGCAAACGATGGACTCCTGAACTACGCGCTTTCCATGGTGAATTTAGGCGGCTTGGCAACTAATTGGCTGGCTGAGTACGGTACGGCGCTGGGATCTACGATTGTAGTGGAAAGCTGGATGTGGGCTGGGTTTAATATGTTTATTTTTATCTCCGCCCTACAGGCGGTTCCCAAAGATCTCTATGAGTATGCGGAAATTGAAGGCGCTTCTAAGACGGTCACGTTTTTTAAAATAACACTCCCGTTAATTGCGCCGGCAATGACGACAGTTGTAACCTTAAGCGTATCCGGCGGTTTGAAAGTGTTCGATATTATTTATGTCTTGACGAACGGGGGGCCGGGGTTTGATACGCAGGTGCTGTCTACATATACCTATCAATCGTTCAGTTTGGGGTTTCTAGGGGAATCCAGCGCGGCTACGGTGATACTGTCGCTGATCGTCGTAACGATTTCATTTATTCTTAACCGGTATTTAGTGGAAAAGGAGGTTAGGCTGTAAAGCTATGGAAGAAAAAAAACGCGCAAACCCACTTTGTGTTATAATATTGGTGTTGCTCGCCCTTATCTATTTCGTCCCGGTGCTGATGATGCTGCTCGGTTCCGTAAAGCCGCAATACCAGGCGGCAAGATTTGATCTTAGCTGGCCGGATGAATTTTTGTTCACGAATTATGCTGAGGTGATACAGACAGGGAAAATATGGAACGGGTATAAAAATAGCGTTTTGATAACGGTTCCGGCAACTTTTTGCGCGGTGCTGTTCGGTGCAATGGCAGGGACCTGCATTTCTAGACGGAATGACGGCGTCGCAAAAAAAGGTTATTACTATTTTATCTTTGGGCTGACGATTACCCTGCAAATCGCCTCTACCTTTTCTTTGCTGAAATTTTTGAATATTTACGGCTCTTATTTCGCGGTGATTTGCCTGTTTATCGCCATACGCCTGCCGTTTACCATCATGACCTTTTGCAGCTTTGCGAAAGGCGTGCCACGTGAAATAGATGAGGCGGCAATCATCGACGGCTGTAACCCGTTGCAGCTTTTTTTTCGCGTGCTGATGCCAATATTAAAACCGGTGACACTCACCAATATCATAATAAGCGCTATCGACATATGGAATAATTTTATGATTCCCCTGTTTTTTCTGGGATCATCCCAAAAATGGACGATCCCTTTAGCGGTATATAACTTTTTTGGACGGTATTCCAGGGAATGGCAGCATGTGTTCGCGGTTTTAACGCTCACGATAATGCCTATGCTGATTCTTTTCGCAGTCTTGCAGAAATATATCATTGGAGGAATGACGTCAGGCGCGGTAAAAGGTTAGATGTGTGCTATATTTTGTTTATTAGGATAAAACAAGGACGATGCATATGAAAAAGCGCAGCTTTCAAAAAAGTATGTTGATGGGAAATACGGCGGTAGTAACTCTTGTGGTTGTAGTGCTGTTCATATGCGCGAATCTATATCTGATTCACGAGGACGCAAAGCGTATCCAGCAACAGACTGAAAGCAACGCCTCCAGCATTTTAGAGCAAATAAGAATCACGATTGATGGCGTGAATGAGATTTGCCTGCAGCTTTCCGCCAATTCATATATTATCCGGATTTTTGAGGGGCTCCCAAATTTGGAGGGCAACGTGTTTGAAAAATCCCCGGAACTGGATGCTCAAACAAAGGCGTTTATGTGGTCTTACCTCATCAAAAAAGATTCTCTGCATAGAATTATCCTCTATTCAAATTCAGGGGACTTTACCTATGTCGGCTCTGCGGTAGACAGGGAATATATGGAAAAAAATCAGGTGCTTAACTCCCTGAGCGTTCAGGCCCGCGAGTATTTTGACAGCGGGGCTCAATCGTTCTATCTGCGCTCTTATCCTCGCGATGTCCTGATTCCAGCGCAGGACAAATACATTATTTCGATTACAAGGGAAATCAAGAATCTAATTTCCCTGCCAAGCGAAGTGAAAGGATATGTAGAGGCACAGGTTGCGATTCGCGCTTTAGGGAATGCGTTGTCTCTGCTGCCAAACCAGTGCGAGGGATACCTTGTTGACGAGAAAAGCGGCAAGGTTCTGTTTGCTTACCAGCAGACGGAAGAGGGGATAGCTGCGCTAAGGGACAATCGCTTCGAAAAGGGCTTTTTCTATACGGAGGTGCCCGTTGAAAATTTAGGCATCAACCTCGTCCTGGCGCAGTCGAAGAGCGTGCAGAATGGATTTATCAGCGTTATGTTCGGCGTGTCGCTTTTGCTGTCCGTCCTGGTTATCTTTGCCGTCGCGTTTGGACAGTACTTCACCATTAAAAATACGTCCAAGCCTATTACGGAGCTCTGCCAATTGATAGAAAGCGTCAACGTCTCCAGGATGAACTTGTTTGATTTTACGTTGGATTTTCAAGAGGATTCAGATGAAGTCCGTAGGTTATCGCGGGCTTTCCAGCAGTTGCTGGAAGCCTTAAAGAGAGTGACGGAGCAGCATATCTTTGGCGCTACAAGTGCGGCCAAGGCGACCCTTTACGCGCTGCAAAGCCAAATCAACCCTCATTTCTTCCATAACATGCTAGCGGTTATTGCAAGCTTGGCGGAAGAGGGAGACAATGAAAAAATTGTGAAGGTATGTGGAAAATTGTCTCAGAACCTACGCTATGTCAGTTCCTTTTCTGAAACGGAAGTTCCGCTGAACGATGAGGTTAGTAACGCAATATCTTATTTAGAGCTTATGAAAATCCGATATGAGGAAAAGTTGGAATATAGCATTCAGTATATTGGAGACGATTCCGTACCATTGGTTCCTAAATTTATCTTGCAGCCGCTTTTGGAAAATAGCTTCCGCAACGGCTTTAAAAAGGCGTTTCCGTGGCAGCTGTTCCTAGAAGTTTACACCACTTCTGATTTATGGTATGTGAAATTGAT